>JAQTVS010000390.1 GCA_028706735.1 Thiomonas sp. | reverse complement strand
GAAGCGACGCTGCGGAATCAGGCCAGCACCGACGCCCTGACGGGCTTGCCCAACCGGCGGCATTTCCTTGACTGCGCGCAGCGCACGCTGGAGCGCGCCCGGCAACTCGGCGACGGATTCACGCTGCTGGCGCTCGATCTCGACGGACTGAAATCCGTCAACGACCGGCATGGACATGCGAGCGGGGATGCCCTGCTGCGCAGTTTTGTGCAAACCTGCCAGCGGCAATTGCGGCAGACCGACCTGTTTGGACGCATTGGCGGCGACGAATTCGCCGTTCTGTTGCGCGACACCCTGGGCGAGCAGGCACTGGAACTGACGCAGCGATTGCGGGCGGCGGTGCAGATCAACGTCAACGCGGGGAGCGTCGACCCCGTGCGGGCGACGACCAGCATCGGCCTGGCTGCGTTCGACGTCCGTGCGGAACCTGAACTGCCGCTTCAAACCCTGCTTGACCGCGCGGATCATGCCCTCTATCGGGCCAAGCAAGCTGGCCGCAACTGCGTGATGACCTGGGAATGTGGCGGCGTCATTGGCGCAAAAGCCGACGGTGTGCCGCTGCCCTCCAGCGACGTGCGCGCCGGGCGCGGGCAAGTTCAATAAGAACGATGGCATTCGTGATGTCCGTCCTGTTTCCGCCGCCACCGACGCTGCAGCCAGGCGCCGAAGAACAAGCATCGCCCAAGGAGGGCTTCCACCGTGCAATCGAGGCGGAGGAGATCTCCTGGCTCAATCCCTTCCGCACGGAAGTCCTGCGTGTTTCCCGCGGCGAGGTCTTGTTCCGTCCAGGTGATCGCGCCAGCCGTTTTTATGTTGTAGTGAAAGGCAGTTTCAAATCGGAGATCGTCGATCAGGGCGGGCGGGAAAAAGTGCTTGGCTTCTGTTTTGCCTCAGACATGATGGGCATTTCGGGGGTTTGGCAACAGGCGTACACCTACTCCATCACGGCGTTGGAAGTCAGCAAGGTTCTGGTCATCGATGCCCGCAAACTTGTCGCCGACGCGCTTGTCGATCCAGCACGGCGAACCGCCTTGTTTTCCCTGGCTGCCAAGGCGATGTCACGCTTGCAGCAGGAATGCCTGATGTTGGGCGCAATGTGCGCAGAGGAACGCGTCATCTGGTTTTTGATCGACATGTTTGATCGCAGAGCCATGCGTAGGTCCGGCTCGCATGAACTGGTGTTGCGCATGACGCGCGCCGAGATCGGCAGCTATCTGGGCCTGACCAATGCCACAGTCAGCCGTGTGCTCGCCAACTTGAAGGATGGCGGGTTTTTACAGCTTGAGAAAAGGGAAATTCGCCTGGTCGACAATCAAGCTTTGATGGAGATTCTCTATCCGACGCGCGACAGCGGTGGTCAAATCAGCCAGGCAAAGTCCCGGTGCACTACGGAAAAAAAGCAAGCGCCACTTGTTTTCTGAGCGCCCCCAGGGCCGGGCGCTCCCCACCCCATCCCTCCCCGCGAGCGGGGAGGGAGTGATCTCACCTCCCCCACGGCGTGGGGGAGGTCGGGAGGGGGATGGCCCGGCCCCCCCCCCGTGGGGGTCAAGGAAACTTGGGGCGGCCCGGCGTTTTCATGAGAGCGCCCCCAGACCTGCCGCGTTCGCGTCAGGCCCCCCGAGGGGGATGAGAAAACTTGGGGCGGCCCGGCGTTTTCATGAGAGCGCCCCCAGACCTGCCGCGTTCGCGTCAGGCCCCCCGAGGGGGATGAGAAAACTTGGGGCGGCCCGGCGTTTTCTCATGAGGGCGGCAGGCACTGCACTTTGCGGCCCCACGGGCGCGCGCGGGGAAGGGGCTGCGCAGATCGGCACAGGGGCGCTCTCAAGGGCCGGGTGAGCGTAGCGGAGAAGCGGACTTGTCGGATTTGCGCGCATACATCGCCTTGTCTGCGAGGCGCATCAAGGTGTCGGCGTCCTGCGCGTCGAAGGGGTAGGCAGAGATGCCGATGCTCATGTCCATGGGCAGTTGCACATTGGGGGCGATGTCGAACGGCGCGGCCACCGCCTGGCGCAGACGCTCCACGCTGTTGGCGAAATTGGAATGGACTTCCAGCGGGCCCAGGTCTTCCATCACGACAATGAATTCGTCTCCGCCCAGGCGCGCCAGGTAGTCGCCCTGCCGCCGCACTGCCTGCAGGCGGCGGGTGAGTTCGCGCAGCACGCGGTCTCCCGCGCTGTGGCCCCAGGTGTCGTTGATGATCTTGAAACCGTCGAGATCGATCATGCCGACGGCAAATGCATTGCCCTGTCTGCTTGCGCGCTCGATGACGGCGGGCAGGTATTGCTCCAGCGCGTAACGGTTGGGCAGGCCGGTGAGGGTGTCATGGCGCGCGCGGTGCGCCTCTAGGCGTTGCAGGGCGCTCAGCCGTTCTTTCACGTCGAGTTCGTCCAGACCGTAACCCAGCAGCGCGGCGACCTGTTCGCACAAGCCGATGGTTTGGGCATCGAAGGCGTGGAACTGCGGCGAGGTGAACACCAGCACGCCCCACAGCGCGCCGCCTCGTCGCACCGGCGCGGCCAGAGCGGCATGCCAGTGGTATTGCTCCAGCGTGCGGCGCCAGGGCTGCATGTCCTCGGCATGGATCAGGTCGTTGCAGACCTGCAGCGTCTGGGTGTCCCAGACACGCAGCACCAGCGGGGCGCGGTTGGCGTCATCGAGATGCACGCGGAAATGATCGAGCTGGACGGCGCCTTCCCCGGCGCGGGCCAGGATGTGAAACGCGCCTTGCGGATCGGGCTGCGCCAGCCAGGCGGCATGAAACTGGGTGTCCTGCGCGAGTTTTTCGCAGGTGCGCGTCACCATCTCGTCGGCGCTGCGGGATTGCAGCATCACTTCGCCAACGCCGATGAGCGCGCTGTAGAGCTTT
>JAQTVS010000389.1 GCA_028706735.1 Thiomonas sp. | reverse complement strand
AGCGGCCTGCGTATCGCTCTCATCGAGCAGCAAAGCGCGAGTGCGCTGGCCGATCCGCCGGTTGACGGACGCGAAATCGCGCTGAGCCTGCGCACCCTGCGGACCCTGCGCGAGTCCGGGGTGTTCGATCACATTCCAGACGATCAGGTGTTTCCGCTGGAGCACGCTATCGTGATGAACGGCGAGGACAAGCATCCCATGCGCGTGGCGCCGCTGCGTGGCAAAACCGCACTCGGCGCGCTGGTGCCCAACCAGCAGATTCGCCGCGCGGTGTGGGCGGCGGTGCAGGGGCAGGCCGAACACACCCTGTTCGACCAGACCCGGCTGGGCGCGGTGCGCACGGATGCACAGGGTGTGGAACTCGATCTCCAACCCGCGAGTGACGCGCAGCCTGCGGCCACGCCACAGACAGTGCGGGCACGCATGCTGATCGCGGCCGACAGCCGTTTTTCTGAAACGCGCCGCAAGATGGGCATCGGCGCGGATTCGCACGACTTCGGCAAGACCATGCTGGTCTGCCGCATGCAGCACGAGCAGCCGCATCACCACACCGCGTGGGAGTGGTTCGGCTTTGGCCAGACACTGGCGCTGCTGCCCTTGTCCGAGCATCTGTCCTCGGTGGTGCTCACCCTGCCGCCGCATGAGATGCAGGCGCTGCTCGAACTGCCGGACGCCGACTTCGAGCGCGACATCGCGCGGCGCTACCAGGGGCGGCTGGGCGAGATGAAGCGTGCTGGCAGCCGCAACACTTATCCGCTGATCGGCGTGTATGCACAGCGTTTCGTTGGCCCGCGGTTTGCGCTGATTGGCGATGCCGCCGTGGGCATGCATCCAGTCACGGCGCACGGCTTCAACTTCGGCCTGCACGGAGTGGATCTGCTGTCACGCGAAATTCTCGCGGCGGCGCGGGCTGGCACTGACATCGCCGCGCCCGAGCGTCTGCGGCGCTACGAGGCGGCGCATCGCCGCGCCACGCTGCCGCTGTACCTCGCCACACAGGCCATCGCCACCCTCTACACCGACGATCGCGGCCCGGCCAGGCTGGTGCGCCGCGTGGTGCTCGATGCCTCCAGCCGCATCGGTCCGCTGCGCCTGGCCATTGCCACCGCGCTGAGCGAGGACGGACTGAGCCTGCGCGGACTGCTGCCGCGCATGCGCTGGGCTGGAAGCGGGGCGTAAGCAGGCTGCGCTCTGAGTTGCGCTCTGGACTGCGATCTCGACTGCAATCTGGGCCGCACACCTCAGAGCCGCGTCCCCAAGCGGTCATCGGGCTGTAGCCCGGCCTGATTTCCCTGCTACAGCGCGTCGTGCAGCGCGCGGAAAGCGCCGTTGTGCCGCGCCAGCAGCTCTGCCGGAGCGCCGGTTTCCACCACGCGGCCTGCTTCCATCACCAGCACCCGATCGACCGCCGCGGGCAGCGCGGCGATGCGGTGGCTGATGATCAGCACGGTGCGGCCTTGCATCAGTTGCGCGATGTCGCGCAGCAACTCGCGCTCGGTCAGCGCGTCCAACCCTTCGGTCGGCTCGTCCAGGATGAGCAGCGGCGCATTGCGCAGCAGCGCCCGGGCAATGGCCACGCGCCGCGCTTGTCCGCCGGAGAGCCGCATGCCGGCTTCGCCCACCCAGGTGTCATAGCCCTCGGGCAGTGCGGCGATGAAGTCGTGCAACTGCGCGGCCTTGCAGGCGGCGATCACTTCGTCTGGCGTGGCTTCGGGCTTGGCCAGCATGAGGTTGTCGCGCAGGGTGGTGTTGAACAGATAGGTGTCCTGCGAGACCACGGCAATGTGCGCGCGCAGCGCCTCGCCCGGCCAGGCGCGCAGGTCGTGCCCGCCAATGCGCACGCTGCCGTCTTGATAGTCCCAGAAGCGCAGCAGCGCCTGGACGAGGGTGCTCTTGCCCGCCCCGCTGGGGCCGACCAGGGCGACGCGCTCACCGGCTCTGAGATGCAGGCTCAGGCCGTCGAGCGCCCAGACGGGTGCGGCGCCGTGCGCGCCGGGGTAGCGCAGGCGCAGGCCATCGATCTGCACCTCCGCCTGCGTCCATGACGGGACGGGGAGATTGGCGGGCTCGTCAATCTGCGGCCGGGCGTCGAGGATGCTGAACACCCGCCGCGCCGCCGCCAGGGTCTCGCCCAGCATCTGCAGCGCCAGCGGCAGCGGCAGCACCGCCTCGAAACTGGCGAGCACGAACAGCGCCAGCATGGGCAGTTGCGCCGGGGTGATGGTGGCGTCGGCCACCAACGGAATGGCCAGCAGCAGCGCGGCCCACATCGCCAGATTGGCGCACAGGCTGAGCAGGCCTTGCGACAGGCCGGTGGCGCGGCTGAGCTGGCGCTGTTGGCCGATCATGGCGTTGGTCAGCGCGCCGATGCGCTGCGCTTGCCGTTGCGTGCCGCCGTAGATGCGCAGTTCGCCCAGGCCTTGCAGGCCGTCCACCGCGGCGCTGCGCAACTGTGCGCGCAGGTCCACCAGCGCGCGGCCGGGCGCATGGCCGAGACGGAAGGTCAGCAAGGGCACGGCTGCTCCGGCCAGCAGCAGGAACAGCAGGGTGGACGTCGCAACCCGTCCGCTGAACAGCGCCATCATCGCCAGAATGACCGCGCCGCCGATCAGCGCCACACCCACTGGCACGAGCACGCGCAGGTAGAGGTGATTGAGCGCGTCGATGTCGCTGAGGATGCGGCTGCTGAGGTCGGCGCCGCGCAACTCTTGCAGCCGCGCCGGGGCCAGCGGTTCCAGCCGGCGATAGAACCACACCCGCAGTTCCTGCAGCAGCCGGAACGTGGCTTCATGGGTGATCAGGCGTTCGATATAGCGGCCGGCGGTGCGGGTGATGGCCATGCCGCGGATGAAGGCCGCCGGGGTGAAGTAATCCATCGCC
>JAQTVS010000388.1 GCA_028706735.1 Thiomonas sp. | reverse complement strand
CAACGGGCAATCGACCGAATCGCTCGATGCTGCAGAGGCCGGTCGGTGCGACGCCTGCGCCCTGGGCATCTGGCTGGAGGCCCAGTCCGACGACGCGCGCGTTCCGCCGCATCTGCTCGAGCAACTCAAGCTGGAACATGCGCAATTTCACAAGCTCGCGGCAGACATCATTCGACTGAGCGATCAGGGGCGCGCTGAAGAAGCGCTGCAAAGCCTGCGCACCGATGCCCCGTACAACCGCACCTCACACCGCGTGACCAAACTGCTCAGCCAGATTTATTTCGAGCTCAGCGAGTTTCACAAGCCAAACTCCCGGACATGATCGCTCCCAACCCCTATTCCATTGCCACGCAAATGGAGGATGTGCTGCGCAACCTGCCCAGCGGCGTGGTGGTGTTCGATGCCGCAGGCCAGGTGGCGCAGATCAATCCGGCCTGCCTTGAATTGTTCAAATTGCGCCTGCATCCGGCCGAATTGATCGGCCAGGGGTGGCGTACATTTTTTGACCTCTTGGCCCCCGCGTTCGATGAACCGGAGCCGGAACTGGCCCGCATCAAGACCCTGATCCGGCAAGACCGTCCGGACCAGGCGGAAATCCGTCTGCGCAGCGGGCAGACCCTGCTGCGCCATTACGTGCCGTTCGTGCGCAACGGCGAAATTCAGGGCGCGTTGTGGCAATTGCAGGACGTGACCGCCATCCGGGAGCAGCAAGGGCGGCTGGAATTTCTCACCGAACGCGATCCGCTGACCGGCTTGCTCAACCGGCGCGGATTCGATCGTCGGCTCAACATGCTGGAACACCATCCCCTGGGCCAGCATGGCTTCACCCTGGCGCTGTTTGATCTCGATGACTTCAAGCGCGTCAACGACACCCTCGGACATGCGGCTGGAGATGCGGTGCTGGCGGAAGTATCGAACCGTTTGAAATCACTGGTCCGCCTCACCGACATGCCCGCCCGTATCGGCGGCGACGAATTCGCCGTCCTCATGCCGGAATGCCGCACGGAGGAGCAGGCTGTCCACATTGCCGAGCGCCTGCTTTGCGCAATGGCCGCCCCCATGCAAATCGATGGCAGCATCATTCAACAGGGATGCTCCATCGGCCTGGCGGTTCAGCGCCGGGCCGGGGATGGCAATCCGGCGATATTTCAGCGCGCTGATCTGGCGTTGTACGACGCAAAAAACACGGGCCGCGGCCGGTTCAAGCTGTTTTCACAGCGGCTCAAACACCAGCACGACACGCTCCATCATCAGCGCGAAATGCTGCGCGATGGCTTGAGGCAAGGCCGCATGCAGCTGTATTTCCAGCCCGTCCTCACCATCGAACCCGAGACTTCCCGCTTTTATGTGCGGAAATTCGAGGCGCTGGTGCGGCTGCAGGATGCGCAGGGGCAGTTGCGCCGCGCCGAGGAATTTGAAACCGCCCTGGCCGATGCGCAACTGGGGGTCGAGGTGGACCGCTATGTCCTGGACGCCGCGCTGCGCCAATTGAGCGCGTGGCAGCAGCAGGGGCTGCAGCTCAGGCTGGCCATCAACATTTCGCCGCACCATTTTGCGCATCCCGATTTTGTCGGCGCCGTGCGGGAGCGGCTAGCCGCCCATCCCGATGTGCGGCCCCAGGATCTCAGCCTGGAAATCACCGAACACGGCCCCTCCCTGAATCTGCGGGTCGTCAACGCCACCATTCAGGAACTGCGCCGTCTCGGCCTGTCCATCAGCCTGGACGACTTTGGCACCGGCAACGCCAGTCTGGCGCACCTGCAGCAGTTCGATGTCTCGGTGGTCAAGATCGACCGCAGTTTTGTCCGCGACCTGCTGCAGGACGGCGTCGACCTGAGTTTGAGCTACGGCATGTTGCGTCTGGCGCAGATGCTGGGCATCAGCGCCATTGCGGAGGGGGTGGAAACCCGCGCGCAATGCCGCGCCTTGTGCCTGCTCGGATTCCGCCATTTGCAGGGCTATGTGTTCGCCCAGCCCATGCCAGCAGAACAGGTGCCCGTCTGGCTGGGGCGCTTTGAAAGCGACTTGTCATGGCTGGCGGCCTTGTCCAAACCCCAGATCCTGGATGCCGAGCGGGCGGTGCAGGCGCTGGTTTCACACCGGATGCGCGCGCGCAAGCTGCTGGCGCACACCATGGGCACAGCCGAAGTGCAGGAATTGCTCCACCCCCAGGCCACGCAACGCTGCGATCTGGGCCTCTGGCTGGCGCAGCAAGCCCAACAGTGGGGCCACGCGCCGCAATACCGGCAATTGGTGCAGGCACACACACGGTTTCACCAATGCTTGATTGCGGCCGTGAACAAAAACGATGCAGACGCCGATCTGCAACTCAGTGACAGCAGCACCGCGGTCCATGCGGCGTTCTGGGACTGGATTTTGCACACGGTGGAAGAGCAAAAAACCGGATCGGGGGAAAAATGACGACACTTCGGAGGATGCACATTCAAAGGCGCAACAGGCTGGCCGCTCAGGCTGGACGCGGCTTTACCCTGATCGAATTGATGATCGTGGTCGCCATCATCGGCATTCTGGCCGCCGTGGCCATTCCGCAATACCGCGATGACATGGTGCGCGCCCGCGTGACCGAGGGCATCAACCTGGCCTCGGGGGTCAAGACTGCGGTCGCCGAATACTGGGCAACGCACGGCAGCTTCATCTCTGACGGGCCAAGCACCGATCCGGTGTGCACCGGCGCCACCGTGGCCTGCACCCAGGCCTACGGCGCCGAGCCGCCGTCCGGCGCCTACAGCATCAGTGTGCTAGTCGGCTACGGCGGCACCATCATCATCACCTACAACCAGCTCCTCGATCCCAACCAGTCCAATGGATACACCCTGGTGCTGCAGCCCGCCCCAGGGGAGGGCAGCTTGCGCTGGGTGTGCTTTTCT
>JAQTVS010000062.1 GCA_028706735.1 Thiomonas sp. | reverse complement strand
ACACCGCCGGGTTCGCCGTGGACCAGGACATGGCCGGGCAGTATTTCGGCTACGACGGCCCCTGCCCGCCGGGGAACGACACCCTGCTGCACCACTACATCTTCACGCTGTACGCGCTCGACGTGGCGCGCTGCCCGGTGGACGGCGCGTTCAACGGCGCGCAACTGCGGGCCGCCATCGCTGGTCATGTGTTGGCACAGGCCAGTCTCACCGGCACCTACACCCTCAACCCCACCCTGCGCTGACCCATGCCCGACACCCCGCAAGACCCCACGCCCGCGCCGCCGAACAAAAAACGCGGCGTCAACGTCCAGCTCAGCGGACTACTGGGCATCCTCATCGGCATCGCGGTGCTGGTGGGCATTTTCAGCCTGCTGCGCGAGCGGCTGGTGAACCGGCCTGTCGACGCGCCGCAACTGCAACTGGCCAACGACAGCCCTTGCATGAATGACGGCCTCAAAGCCTTGGCGGCCAGCGGACAACCCATCACCTACGGCCAGCTCGGCGCACTGAAAAAGCAGTGCGGGGAAGACGGGGAGTGAACCCGCACCAACGACAGTCTGGGGACGTTTTCCAGGAAGCAGGCCCTGGCGTCGCTTGCTGAACTGCCCGTCCGCCGCTGCGCTCAGGCGCGGGCGAACTGCACCTGCACTCTGAGGCCGCCCCCGGGCGCGTCCTGCGGCAAGTCGCTCAGGGTAATGTCGGCGTCATGCTGGCGGGCGATCTCACGCACGATCGCCAAGCCCAGACCACTGCCTTCGCTGCCGTTGTCGAGGATGCGGTAAAACGGCTCGAACACCAGCGCGCGCTCGGCGTCGGGAATGCCGGGGCCGCTGTCGTCCAACTGCAGCTGCACCACGGCCCTGCCGCCTGGGCCGTCGGCCGCAATGCTGCGCAAGCGCAGAGTCACGCTGCCGCCGGGCGGTGTATAGGTGATGGCGTTGTGCAGCAGGTTCTTGATCATCTCCTGCAGCAGCAGGGCATTGCCGCGCATGGGCAGCGGCGCCTGCGGGCTGTCGAACTCCAGCTCCAGCCCTTTGTCGAGCGCCAGCATGGCCAACTCCTGCATGGCCTCGGTGGCGGACTGGCGCAGGTCGATGGTTTCAAACACGGCCCGCGCCGCGCCGCCCTGGTTCTCGGCGCGGGTGAGCGCCAGCAACTGGTTGACGAGCCGGGTGGTGCGCTCCACGCTGCGGCCAATCTGGCGCAGGCTGGCGCGCAAGTCTTCAGGATCGGTTTCGCGCTGCGCCAGCTCGGCCTGCATGCGCAGCCCTGCCAGCGGGGTCTTGATCTGGTGCGCGGCGTCGGCAACGAAACGCTTCTGCGTCTGCAAAGATTGCTGCAGGCGCCCGAACAGGCTGTTGATGGAATCGACCAGCGGCGCGATTTCTTCCGGCGCCTCCTGCTCGTCGATGGGGCTGAGATCGTCTGCCCGGCGGCGGCGGATGCGGGCCTGCAGTTCGTTGAGCGGCGCGATGCCCTGCCCCAGTCCGAACCACACCAGCAGAATGAAAATCGGCACCACCACGAACTGAGGCAGGATGACGCCTTGCACGATGTCGCGCGCCAGCCGGGTGCGCACCTCCATGTTTTGCGCCACCTGCACCAGCACCGGCGCGGCGGGCTTCAACCCGGCTTGTGGCGCAGGCCAGACCCAAGCCGAAGCCAGGCGCACACTGTGCGCGCCCAGCGCACTATCGCGCCATTGCACCGCGATCGGTGCGCCGGGGGACGCAGGCGGCAGGCTCCAGGCGGCAGGCAGCCCGGCGTCCCCGGCGAGGATCGTGCCGGCCTTGCTGCGGATTTGGTAACCCTGGATGCCGCCCGCTGGCGGCTGTTGCAGCGTCTGCCGCCACAGCGCGGATTGCACCGCGCCCTGCGCGCCCAGCGTCTGCACCTGCGCCGAGAGTTGCAACAGGGTATGTTGCAGCGCCGCGTCGTAGGGCTTGGCGGCAATGGCCTGCGCCACGAGATAGGTGATGCCGATGGACAGCGGCCACAGCAACAGCATGGGCGCGAGCATCCAGTCGAGGATTTCGCCGAACAGCGAGCGTGGATGGCGTCTGCGGACTGGGGCTGAGCCACCCTGGGCCGCGGGCCACGGCGCGGGGTGTTCAGGCATCGGGCTTGGCAGCCGCGACAGTCGGCGCGGACGCGGGGGCGATCTTCTCCAGGCAGTACCCCAAGCCGCGCACCGTGGCGATGCGCACCGGACCGACCTCGATCTTCTTGCGCAGCCGGTGCACATACACCTCGATGGCGTTGGTGCTCACCTCCTCGCCCCACACGCACAGATGCTCGACAAGCTGATCCTTGCTCACCAGCCGCCCGGCGCGCTGCAGCAGCACTTCGAGCAGGGTGAGTTCACGCGCGGAGAGTTCCACCACATGGCCGTCGAGAGTCACCACCCGGCCGGTGATGTCGTAGTGCAGCGGGCCATGCTGGATGATGGCGCTGGCGCCGCCCATGCCCCGGCGCGAGAGGGCGCGCACCCGGGCTTCGAGCTCCTGCAGCGCGAAGGGCTTGGCCATGTAGTCGTCGGCGCCGAGATCGAGGCCGCGCACCTTGTCTTCCACACTGTCTGCGGCAGTGAGAATGAGCACCGGCACCGTGGCGCCGCGAGCGCGCAGCTTGCGCAGCACTTCAAAGCCCGACATCCGCGGCAGTCCCAGATCGAGAATCAGCAGATCGAATTCGCTGGACTGCAGCGCCGCGTCGGCGCTGTTGCCGTCGGCCACCTGGTCGACCGCATAGCCCAGCGCGCGCAGCGAGCGCAGCAGGCCGTCCGCCAAGACCCGGTCATCTTCTGCGATCAGGATGCGCATTGTCTGTCTCCTTGTCGTGCCGGATGCACCGCAGTCGCCCATCCGATGCGCGGATTCTAGGAGTCCGGCCGACTCGGCGATCGCGGACGCGAGGGCGGAACGAGCGGGCATGGCGGATTCATTCACACCTTCCGGGTCGTCGCAGCCTCCGGATTTCCGACGGGTTCAATGCGGAGCGGAAGGCGAATCGGGCTTCTCATCCGGGTTCCCCCGCCATTCCAGGCGCCGAAGTGGCAGGTGCTGCGGATAGACCCGCTGCATGTAGGCGATCAAGCCTTCGCGCACGCGGCAGCGCAGTTCCCAGGCGCGTGCCGAGTTGGCTGCGCTGACGAGAAAGCGCACCTGCAGCGCGGTTTCGGTGGTGTCGGTGACGTGGACGACCGCCAGGCGTCCGTCCCAGTCCGGATCGGCGGCGCAGAGGCGCTTCAACTCGACGCGCAGGGGATCGATCGGCATGGCGAAATCCACCCACAGGAACACCGTGCCCAGCAGGCTGGCGCTGGCGCGCGTCCAGTTCTGGAACGGGTGCTCGATGAACCACTGCAGCGGCAGGATCAGCCTCCGTTCGTCCCACACCCGGAACACCACATACGTGCCGGTGATTTCTTCCACCCGACCCCACTCGCCCTCGACGACGAGCACGTCGTTGATGCGGATGGGTTCGGTCAGCGCGATCTGCAGACCGGCGAGCAGGTTGCTCAGCACGGGGCGCGCGGCGAGACCGACGACCAGTCCCGCGATCCCCGCCGATGCCAGCAGGCTGGCGCCGACCTGGCGCACGTCGGGAATGGTCATCAGCGCCAGCGACAAGCCGATGAAAAGGATGATGTAACTCAGCACCCGGGCGAGCACCCGCGCGCGGGTGAGCAGGCCCCGCACGTCCAGGTTGGCGTCGATCAGATTGGGATCCTCAGCCATTTGCAGGTTGCCCCGGCGCAGCAGCACCAGTTCCCCCCCCGTCTGAACGAGGCGCATGGCCAGCCACGTCAGCGCGGCGATCAGCCCGAGATGCACCGCGCCCTCGATCCAATGCCAGTTTTGCAGACTTTGCTGCAACAGGACCGCGTCGACGCGCAGGATCAGCAGCAGCCAGGCCATGCGCAGCGCATTGCGGATGCGGCTGAACAGGATCTGCCAGTTGCTGCCTGCGCCGCCTGGCCGCGTCAGCAGCCGTGCCCCCAGGGAAAACAGCGGGAACGCCAGCAGGGTGATGGCGATGGCGATCGATTCCGGGCGGTGTGAGGCGGCCCAGAGAATCGCTGTTTGCCACGGTGCCATATCGGTTGTCATCTCAGCCTCCGCATCACCAGAACATCCACAGCGTGCCGGCGATTCCCAGCAGCACGACCCCGGCGCTCCAGCGCAGATCGGAAGGCAAGCGCGGAAGTCCGACACGGCTGATCAGCTTCGCGCGCGCACTGTCGGGTGATGGTCGATCGGCCGCGCCCAGGGCCCGCATCCAGCCCGCGGTGAGCAGCAGGGTGAGGACGAACAATACGCCCCCGATGACCGTGAAGTGGATCGGCACCCACCCGGCGCGCTCGCCGAGAAAAATCAGTGCGCTGAGCGCATGCCCGCTCGCCAGGCCGCGCAGTGCCGCCTTCGGCCCGAGTCGGGGAGAAGCCAGCCCGAACACGAATATCGCGACCAGGGGCGACGCAACATAGGCGAAGACCTGCTGCAGATAAGACCACAGCCCCTGGAAATTCTGGATCTGCGGCGCCCACAGCCCTGCCGCGAGCGCGATGATCAGGGTGAAAACCCGTCCGAGGGTGGTGAGCTGCGCCTGCGACCAATGTGCGCGCCTGGGCTCGACGAAGTCCACAGTCAGCAGGGTCGCCGCCGAGTTCAGCGTGGCCGAGCAGGTGGACATCAGTGCCGCCAGCAGCCCGGCGATGATCAACCCCGCCATCCCGCTGGGGATGTAGCGCGCCACCAGTTGGGGCCAGACCTGATCGGGATGCTGCAGGGGCGGCAGCAAGGGAATGGCCATCGCGCCGGGCAAGGTCATCAGGAACAGCGGCAGCAGCTTGAGCCCTGCGGCGAACATGGCGCCACGCCCAGCGGCGGGAAGGTCGCGCGCGCCGAGGACGCGCTGGACGATGTATTGATTCATCGTCCAGTAATAGAAGCCGACGACGGGCAGGCCGGTGATCAGGCCGAGCCAGGGGACGCCCGGGTCGTCGAGCGGACGGATCAGCGACAGGTGACTGGCGGGAACCCGCTCCAGAACCTGCGCCCAGGAATGGTCGTAATGGCCGAACACGGTCCAGGCGAGAACTGCCGAGCCCGCCAGCAGCACCACGGCCTGCATCACGTCGGTGTAGACCACCGCGCGCAGTCCGCCCGCTGCCGTGTATGCGGCGGTGAACAGCGCCAGACCGAAGGCGGTCGTCCCCAGGCTCACACCGGGAACGAGGGCGGTGATGACCAGCGCGCCCGCGTAGAGCGTCCCGGCGGTGTCGAGCACGAGGGAGAGAAACAAGGTGACGGCCGAGAGGTACTTGCGCATGCGCCGGTCGAAGCGGCGTTCCATCAGCTCGGGCATGGTGGTCACGCGCGCCCGCATGAGGACCGGCAGCACCCAGAACATGGAAAACACCAGCACCAGGCTGGCCATCCATTCGTAATTCGCCGCGGAAATGCCGGTGCGGTAGGCCGCCCCGGGCAGGCCGATCAAGGTGTCGGAGGAGATATTCGACGCAAACAGCGAAAAACCCACAGCGACCGGGCCGAGCGAGCGGCCGGCGAGAAACAGTTCGCTGGCGGTCGGTCTGGCCCGCGTTGCCCACAATCCGATGCCGAGGGTGACCGCGAAGTAGGCGGCAATGGCATAGAGATCGAGGACTTGCAGATGGATCATGAGAGAGACCGTCTGTCGGCACGCGGCGGCGCCAGGGGGCGCTTCGTCCTTCAGCCCTGCGCCCGCAACTGTGCAAACAGTTCGAGCACATGCCGGGTCCAGTGGGTGATGTCATAGCGGCTGATCAGCGCGTCCATGCGCTGCATGCGCGCGCGCTGCTCTTCACGCGGCATGTCCAGGGCGCGGTCGATGGCGTCGTCCATCTGGCTGATGCTGTACGGGTTGACCAGTACCGCATCCTGCAGTTCCACCGCGGCCCCGGCGAACTCGGACAGCACCAGCACGCCGCCGTCGTTGTCGTGCGCGGCGATGAACTCCTTGGACACCAGGTTGAGCCCGTCGCGCAGCGGGGTGATCCAGCAGATATCGGCGGCGCGGTAATAACACAGCGTTTCCTCGAAGGGCATGGGCGTGGTGGACAGCAGGACCGGCATCCATGACAGAGTGCCGTAATAACCGTTGATGCGCCCCACGAGCTGCTCGATGTCCTGCTGCGCGCGCTTGTAAACCCGCATGCCGTCCGCCGCGGCCACCGCGGTGACCAGAAGCTTGACCTTGCCGAGCAGTTCGGGGCGGCGCCCCAGCAGGCGCTCGAAGGCCAGCAGCATCTCGCGCGTGCCCTTGGCGTAGTCGACGCGGCCGATCGACACGATGATGGTTGGCTCGGCGATCTCGCGCCGGATATGCGCCACGCGCTCCTGATTGGCGGGTCGTCGCACCGCACTGCGGATGATCCCGGCATGGGTGCCGATGGGAAAGGCGTCGATGCGGATCATGCGCCCGCCCACGGTGATCGACACCGGGGTGACCGGCTCCGAGAGGGCGGTGCCGGTCGCGTCCAGTTCGGAATAGACCCGGCGTTCGACCAGCCCGTCGACCTTGCGCAGCGATTGCACCAGCGCGGCGAAGTTGCGGGCGTAGCGCGGCACGTGAAATCCCACCAGATCGCAATCGAGCAGACTGTCGAGGATCTCGTCGCGCCACGGCAGGATGTTGAAAATGTCCGGCGCGGGAAACGGCGTGTGATGGAAAAACGCGATCTTCAGATCCGGACGCATCTGCCGCACGAACTTCGGCACCAGCCACAGGTTGTAATCGTGCACCCAGACCACGGCTCCGGGCGCCGCCTCCTCGCAGGCGGCTTCTGCAAACAGGCGGTTGACCTCGCGATACATGGCCCACTTGGTGTTTGCGCTCGAATACAGCGAAGGAAAGCTGTTGAGGATGGGCCACAGCGCCTCCTTGGAAACGACGTGATAGAACTCGCTGATCTGCTCAGCCGCCAGCGGCAGGCGCACCACCTCGTAGCTGCCGTAGCTGTCGTTCACGGTGATGCGGCGTTCGAACCCGACCGCCCTGCCCGTGGGGACTTTTTTCCACGCCACCCAACTGGCGCGGTCAACCTGTCCGATGAAGCCCTTGAGCGCGGGAACGATGCCGTTCGGGCTGGTGTTTTCCCGCAGGACGGTCTTGCCCCGCTCGACAGATTCCTCATACGGCTGTCTGTGATAGACGATGACCAGAGACGAAGCCATTGAAATCCCCCTGTTGGTGAAAGCGCTGCAGGGCGTCGAGCACCCCGGCCGCGCCCGGCTGAGGGCTGCGGTAGACATTGGTGTGCGGCGTGACGGCGTGCTCCAGCGCGGCCTCGCTGTTGCTCACGGCAACCCCGGTCAGGCCGGTCTGGAACATCGACAGATCGTTGAGCGTGTCGCCAGCCACCAGGGTGCGGTGTTCGGGCAGGCCGAGCGCGGCCAGGGTGCGCAACAGGGTCGAACCTTTCTGCACGCCGCGTGGCAGCACGTCGAAGTACTGGTTGTCCGACATCAGGGTGTCGAACCCGAGTCGCCGCAGCTCACTTGCGGCCACCTGCACCGGCTCGGCGCGGCGGTAAAAATACGAGCGTCTGCGGCCGCCGTGCTGCGGCTGGGGCTGCAGCTCCGGGTGCCGGCGAACGATGACATCGATCTGCTGCGCCCTATCCGCAGGCCAGCTCGCGTCGAGCCAATGATCGAGCGCCGGAATGGGCGCGAAGTCAGCGCCGGTCGCCACGCTGGTGCCCACGTCGCCAATCACATGATCGGGTTGCACCGGCAGATCGCGTGCGAGTTGACGCATGAAGTCGAGCCCGCGGCCGCTGACAAAAATCAGCACGATCTCGCTGCGGCGCTGCGCGATCCATGCATACAACGCCGCGCGCTGCGCCTCGTTGCCGCCCAGAAAAGTGCCATCGAGATCGGTGGCCAGAATGGTCTGTGGCATCGACGCCTCCTTCATTGCGACTGCCGCGACTGCACACGGGACAGGGTGGGGCGCAAACCCTGCGCGTCGCGCAACAGCCGGTGTGCATGCACGCCCGAAGCGACGGGCAAGCCGAGCGAGTCATCCTGCTGCACGGGTTGAGCCAGCAGGCGCCGCAAGGCCTCCTCTGCCGTCTGACGCCGCCCCAGCACATCGCGCACCGCAGCCGCCACCTGCAAATGCAGGCCCAGCCGACGCTCCAGAATTTGCACCGACTGGCAACTGATCGCACCTTCGGCCAACTCGCCCTCGCCGCTGGGAAATTCGCCGCGCCCCAGCCGCATGCCCAGCCGGGTGTTGCGCGATTGCGCCGACGACGCGGTGAGGAACAGGTCGCCCGCGCCCGCGCTCGACAGAAGGGTTTCAGGGCGGCCGCCCAGGGCCAGGGTGAGGCGCCGCATGTCCTGCAAACCGCGGGTGAGAATGGCCGCGCGCGCGTTCTCGCCCTGCTCGCAGCGCATGGCCATGCCGCAGGCAATGGCGATCATGTTTTTGAGCGCCCCGCCGACCTGCACGCCGATGGCATCGTCCGTCACGTCGAGCTGCACCTGACCTGCGGCGAACGCCGCGCGCAAGCCCCCCATCAGCTTCTGCGCGTGGCTTTGCACATCGACCGCACCGCGCTGACGCAGCGCAGGCAGGCCGACCGTGAGCACCGCGGACTGACCGCGCACCACCTCATGCGCAAAACTCGGCCCGCCAATCGCGCCGATGAGCGCGCCTGGCCGCAACTCCTGCTGCAACACCTGAGTCATCAGCGCGCCGCTGTCGCGCTCGATCCCTTTGCAGGCTGCCAGCACCACCGCGCGCCGCTGCAGCCAAGGCGCAGCAGCGCGCGCCACCTCGCGCAACGCGGCCGACGGCACCGCCATGAACACCGCGTCGGCGCCAGCGAGCACCTCGGCCATCTGGCTACTCGCCTTCAGGCCCGCAGGCAATTCCAGTTCCGGCAGATGACGCGGATTGCGCGCCTGGGTGGTGATGGCGTGGGTGAGATCGGGGCGGCGCGCCCACAGGCACACCTCCAGCCCGCCACGCCGCAGGGCGCAGGCCAGTGCCGTGCCCCACGCCCCGGCGCCGATCACGGCGACAACGGGGGCATGAGACGGCTTTCCGACGATCACTGATGAAGCAGAGTTCTGCATAGACTCTCCCAAGGTCGTGGACAACCCAAGAGGTTGTCCAATTGCAGGACGCCCAGCAAAGTGGGACGTGGCGACTGGGTGGCCGCGCGTGCAGACGCGGCCGGGGCATTCAGAGCGAATGCCATGAAGCGCGGGGCTGGCGTGAACCCCTATACCGTCCAAGGGACGAAAAGGAAATTTCTGGCCCGCGCAGGTCAGAAAACACAAGTAGAACTCGCTACTTGCTGTGGTATTTCTGGAGACTCATTGATTCAAAATATCAATGAATAGATTGTAAAGCAATTTAAGAAGAATTAAAATTTCAAAATCACCAAATTAATTACAATTTTTTGGACGATTCAAGGAAGATCGAAGTGACGCCCGATGATCTGTCTAAGTCAGGTATCGAAGCGCTCGCTGCGGCGCAGCAAAACGGCGCCAAGCGCTGGCCGGGCTCACCTTATCTGCCGCGCGCCGTAGCGCAACCGCATGATCAGCACGGCCAGCGCCAGCAGGAAAGTCACCGCGTTGGCGCCCACCAGGGGCCAGCTCTGCTGGATGATCCCATAGGCCATCCACAGCGCAATGCCGACCGTGAACAAGGAATACATGCCGAGTGAAATACCCGAAACGTCGCGCGTGCGAACCGTCAGCCAGGCCTGCGGCACGAAGGACACGGTGGTGAGGAACGCCGCGCCGTAGCCGATGAGATCGGTGAGATGAAAGGCCATGAAGGGCTCTCGAAAGTGGGAAGGTCGGCGGAGTGCGCGCTCAAGCCGTCTGCATGAAGCCGTTGACGAAGGCTTCGAACGCAGGCCAGGCGCCTCCGGCGCGTGGGTCGTTCACCAGCGCTGCGAAGGTGTAGCGCTGGCCGCTGCGTGCCTGCGCATACCCGGCGAGCGACAGCACGCCGTCGAGGCTGCCGGTCTTGGCATGGATGCGGCCGGCGGTGTCGGGGTCGCGGAAGTGGCGGCGCAGGGTGCCATCTTCTCCGGCCAAGGGCAGCGACGACACGAATTCGGGCATGACCGGGCTGTTCCACGCGGCGCGCAGCAGGGCATTGAGTTCGTCTGCCGAAATGCGCGCGGTGCGCGACAGGCCGCAGCCGTTGTCCAGCGCCAGGCCGGGCATGGACAAGTTGTGGGTGGACAACCACTGCTCCACCGCCTGCTGCGCCAGGCCCCAGGTGGCGCGTTGCGCACCGGCCTGCAGCGCCAGGGTCAGAAACACCTGCTGCGCCATGACGTTGTTGCTGAATTTATTGATGTCGCGCACCAGCACGGCGAGCGCGGGGGACTCCCAAACGGTCAGCTCGGTGGCGCCCACAGGCAGGTTGGCGGTGCGAACCCGACCTTTCCAATCGATGCCGACCTGCGCAAACAGCGCGCCCAGCAGGCGCTGCACATAGGCGTTGTCGCTCACCTCGGGGGCGATATTCCAGGTCTGCGGCCCGCAGGCGGCGGCGTAGCCCCCGGCGAAGCGCGGCGCGAAGGGCTGCTTCCAGTCGGCGCGCAGCTTGTCCTTCCAGTTGCCGCAGGCCGCAGCGGTGAGCTTGGGCGCTTCGCGCAGATCGAAGCCCGCCACCGGCGGCTCCACCGTGACCCGCACCTGCTGCGCCTGAGCGTCGGGCACGAAGCCCAGGCGCAGCACGCCGAAGTTCACCAGAAAGGGGTCGGGGCCGACGTTGTAGGGCGCGGTGGCGTCGCCGTCGAAGGCGCCGGGATCGTGCGGGGGCAGGTCGAAAGCCTGACGGTCGATGCGCACGTCGCCGCGAATACGGCGGATGCCCAGATCGCGCAGGCGCAGCGCGATGCTCCAGAGGTTGTCGGCCATGAGATGCGGATCGCCGCTGCCGACGAAGGCCAGATCGCCCTGCAGCACCCCGGCGCGAATCGGCCCCGTGGCGTACACCGGCGTTTTCCACACATAAGCCGGACCGAGGATGCGCAGCGCGCTGTAGGTGGTGACGAGCTTGAGCACGGAAGCCGGGTTCATCAACGCGGCGTCGTTGAACGCGATCTGGGGCGACGGGCTATTGAGCGACTGCAGCACAAACGCGCAAGACTGCTGCGGAATACGCGCCGTCTCCAGCGCCTGCGCCACACTGGCAGGCAAGGCGCCCGACCCGTCCAGTCCGACCTGCTGTGCCCTTGCCAAAAGCGGCATGCCGGTCAGGGCCAGTGAGGAAGCTAGAAAACGGCGGCGGCTGGGTTGCATGGCATGGGCGGCGAAGAAGAACAGCGGAATGGTAGGGGCTTGCCGTCAGGCTGGCATCAACCCGGATTGTTCATGAGGACACGGGATGATGGCGCGGCGGGTTGGGCATCCCCCTCCCGGCCTCCCCC
>JAQTVS010000387.1 GCA_028706735.1 Thiomonas sp. | reverse complement strand
TAGTTGACATAGTCTTCCACCAGCCCGGCGATTTTCGGGGTGTAGTAGAAGTACATCCACTCCAGCGCAGACAGCGGGTTGTTCGCCCCCTGCGGGACGAACATATTGTCATGCCAGTACATCGCCCCCTCCTTCGGGATGATGAACTTGAGGTCTTTGTAGCCCTGGGTGTTGGCCTGGTAGATGTCGCCAGACCAAGCCATGGAAATCCAGGTGTCGCCGCTCTCCAGCGCCTTGATGTAGCTCTGGTCGTAGTACTGGCGCACCAGGCCTTCCTTGCGCTGCGCCATCAGTTCCTTCGCCGCCCGCTTCCAATCCTCCACCGTGGCCGTGGCCGGATCGATGCCAAGTTTGAGCAGGCCAAAGTCGCCATATTGCGTGGGGTTTTTGAACATGCCCACATGGCCCTTGAACGCCGGGTCCCACAGATCGGCCACCGAGGTGATCTCGCGCTTGGTCAGCTTGGGGTTGTAGCCAATGCCGGTGAAGCCCGACTGCCAGACCGTGGTGTAGGTGTTGTGCGGGTCGTACACCGGGTTGAGGATGCTGGGGTCGGCGTATTTCCAGACATTGGGCAGCTTCTCCTTCCACAGCGGAATGGCCCAACCCTGCTCCAGCAGTTCGGTGAATTGAAAGCTGTCGTTGGTCATCACCGCGATGTCGTAGCCGGTGGCC
The DNA here is from genome assembly GCA_028706735.1 of Thiomonas sp. Classification (GTDB taxonomy): domain Bacteria; phylum Pseudomonadota; class Gammaproteobacteria; order Burkholderiales; family Burkholderiaceae_C; genus Thiomonas. The sequence goes on along the minus strand of JAQTVS010000387.1, from coordinate 2,220 downwards.
TCGCCAGCCTTGAGCAGCGGCTCGATCTTGGCGAAGAACTCGGGGTTGGACTGGATCGGCTCCAGATACTTGACCGCAATGCCAGTCTGCTTGCTGAACAGCTCCAGCGTGGGGTGCTGGCCCGCCTTGGTCACGTCGATGTAGAGCGGCCAGTTGGCGAACACCAGATCCTTGGTGGGCTTCTGCGCCTTCCACCAGTCCGCCCATTGCGCCGGGCTGCGCTTGGCCCACGCCGCCTGCGCCATATCGGGAAAGCCCAGTGCGGCCAAGCCCAGCGTGGCGCCCGCCGCCGTGAGAAAACCGCGGCGGCTCAGGGCGAGTTGCTGCGACAGCCGCGGTTGCGTGAGGCCGCGCAGCAGCGCGGGGGAGATGCGCACTTCAGCGCCGTCATCCGAATCAGGGGGTGTGCGTGTCATGTTCTTGCTCCGTTGGGTCGGTGCTGGACGGTTCAACCATGAAGGTGTGTTGCGGCTGCCAGCACAGCCGCACCGCATCGCCGCGTTGCGGGACGGCGCCCGCCCCGAGGTTCTGAGCCACCACGGTGAAGGTCGCTTCGCCCTGCACTGTGATGTTGTACTGATGACTCACGCCGATATACGTGACAAGCTCCACGCGGCCGTCCACGCCATTCCAGCCGGGAGGCGGCTCGGCGCCCGCTGCGTGCAGCACGATTTTTTCCGGCCGCACTCCGACCTGCACCCGCTCGCCCGGCCTGGGCGCCGCGCCGCTGCCAGGCGTGGCCGCGAGCATGTCACCCCCATGACGCAGACGCACGCGCTGATGCGCGCCGTCTGCGCCCAGCAGCGCACCGTCGAGCAAGTTGGACGCGCCGAGAAACGTGGCGACAAACGCATTGGCCGGATGGTCATACACCGCGTGCGGCTCGCCCACCTGCATCACCCGACCGCCGGACATCACGGCCAGACGGTCCGACATGACCATGGCCTCCTCCTGATCGTGGGTGACGAACAGAAAAGTGATGCCAACCTCGGCCTGAATGCGCTTGAGCTCGATCTGCATCTGCTTGCGCAGCTTGAGATCGAGCGCGCCCAGCGGCTCGTCGAGCAGCAACAGCTTGGGCCGGTTGACCAGCGCCCGCGCCAGCGCCACGCGCTGCTGCTGCCCGCCGGAGAGCTGGCTGGGGCGGCGCGTCTCATGTCCGGTGAGCGCCACGAGTTCAAGCATCTCGCCCACACGCCGCCTGATCTCGCTTTCCGCCACATGCCTGCGGCGCAGGCCGAATGCCACGTTGTCGGTGACGCTCAGATGCGGAAACAGCGCATACGACTGGAACACCGTGTTGATGTCACGCCGGTGCGGCGGCAACTGGGTGATGTCGGCGCTGCCCAGCAGGATGCGGCCCAGACTGGGAAGCTCGAAGCCGCCCACCATGTTCAGCGTGGTGGTCTTGCCCCCGCCCGATGGCCCCAGCAGGCTGAAAAACTCGCCCGCGGCAATATGCAGCGACAGGTCGTCCACCACATTGGCAGCGCCGTAGGTCTTGCTCACCCGCTCCAGTTGCAGGTCCCAGCCGGATTGCGCAGGCGCGCTCGCAGACTGCGCCACGCCGGGGCTGGCGTGCGGTTCAGCGGGAGGTTCGGCCAACAGCGCCGAGCGGGATGCCAGGGCAGGAGACATGCGGCCGATTCTAGAAATCGACCCTCTGCGTTGGTGTAAGTTTGGCTCTCATCTGTAACACTTCAACGCGCCGCCGCATCAGGGTGCGCAGGCTGATGCAAGACGCTCCAAAACGGTGTGGTTTGACACTTTTTGGTGCGGGCGCCAGGTGCCCGCAACAACACGCCGGGCCGTGCCGAGCGTCCTGACCGCCGCGCGGGGCGGGCGGTGACAATAGCGGTGACGTGTTGCGGGGAATAAAACTCCGCGCTTTAGCATTCAGCTTGCCTGCATCAACGCCTCCCTTCTCCGTGAGAGGTCACTGGGTTGCTTCCAGTCTGGCGAGCCGCTCCAGGCGTGATGTCCCGGCCCAACAGATCAATGATGCGCCTCTCGGAGAATTGCATGCACCCAATCACAGACGACCCGAAGCGCAACCAGCTGCTGGCCTCGCTTCCCGATGCGGAATGGTTGCGCTGGAAACCGCAACTTGAACCGGTGAAACTTGAACTGGGGCAGGTGCTCTACGAGGCGGGCGGCCTGCAAAGCCACGTTTACTTTCCGACGACCGCCATCGTCTCCCTGTTGTACGTGCTGGAAAAC
>JAQTVS010000386.1 GCA_028706735.1 Thiomonas sp. | reverse complement strand
CCGCTCGCGCGCGGTGGGCGACAGCGGCGACGTGAACAGCAGCACGCAGTCGGACTGCGCCGCGCCCCTCCCCACCCGCCCGCGCAACTGATGCAACTGCGACAGTCCGAAGCGCTCGGCGTGCTCGATCACCATGAGGCTGGCGTTGGGCACGTCCACGCCCACTTCAATCACCGTGGTGGCCACCAGCAGGCCAATGTCGCCCGCGGTGAAAGCCTGCATGGTGGCGCGCTTTTCCACGGCCTTCATGCGTCCGTGCAGCAGACCGGCGCGCAAAGGCGGCTGATCCGCCGCGCGCGGCAAAGCGGCCAGCGCCGCGCTGAGTTCGGCATGGGTGGCGACGGCGTTCTGCAGATCCAGCGTCTCGCTTTCCTCGACAAGAGGGCACACCCAATACACCTGCCGCCCCTGCGCGGTCAGCGCGCCGACGCGATGGATGAGATCGCCGCGCTTGTCAGCGCTGATGACGGTGGTGCGCACCGGCGTGCGGCCCGGCGGCAGGGCATCGATGGTGGACACGTCCAGATCGCCAAACAGCGCCATGGCCAGGGTGCGCGGAATGGGCGTGGCGCTCATCATCAGCAGATGCGGCTGCAGGCCGCTGTGCTGCGTGCCAGCCCGCAGGCTGTCGCGCAGGGCCAGGCGCTGCGCCACGCCGAAGCGGTGCTGTTCGTCCACGATGGCCAGCCCCAGGCGCGCAAACCGCACCTGCGCCTGAATGACCGCGTGCGTGCCGAGCACCAGTTGCGCCTGCCCGCTGGCGGCGAGTTGCAGGGCGATCTCGCGTTCTTTCTTGGTCTGGCTGCCCGAGAGCCAGGCCACGCGCACACCCAGCGGCTCCAGCCAGTCGGCTAGTTTGCGCGCGTGCTGCGCGGCGAGGATTTCGGTGGGCGCCATCAGCGCGCACTGCCAGCCGGCCGCAATGGCCTGCGCCGCAGCCAGCGCGGCCACCACGGTTTTTCCGCTGCCCACATCGCCCTGCAGCAGCCGGTGCGTGGGAACGGGCCGCGCCAGATCGGCGGCAATTTCCGCCACGCAGCGCTCTTGCGCGGCTGTCAGACTAAAGGGAATGGCGGCGTGCAGGCGCGCAGGCAGTGTCTCCACGCCGCCGCTGTCGGGCAAGGGCGGCGCCTTCCACCGCAGGCGGGCGGCGCGCGCCTGCTGCTGCGCGAGTTGCTGCGCCAGCAGTTCATCGAACTTCAGCCGCTGCTGCGCGGGATGGGTGCCCGCCTCCAGCGCGGGCAGGGCGGAGGCGGGCGGCGCGTGCAATAGCCGCAGACTGGCCTGCAAGTCCGGCAACCGGTGCCGGGCCAATTCCTCCTGCGGCACCGTGTCACACCAGTTCAGCCGGTTCAGCGCACTGTGTACCGCCTTGCGCAAATAGCTCTGCGGCACTCCGGCAGTGGCGGGGTAGACCGGAGTGAGCGTTTGCGGCAAGGGCGCGTCCAGATCCACCACCCGCCAGTTGGGATGCACCATCTCCCAGCCGAACAGACCCTGGCGCACCTGTCCATGCACCCGCAGACGCGCGCCGGGCTGCAGCAGCCTGAGCTGGCTGGGATAGAAATGAAACAGCCGCAAGGTGAGCGTTTCCTGCGGCTGGCCTGCCGCATGCAGCCGCACCAGCAACTGCCGCCGCGGCGCTCGTCCCTGCACCTGGGTGTCGATCACCTCGGCCTCGGTGGTGACGGTGACGCCATCGCGCAGCTTGTCCAGCGGGGTGAGCCGGGTTTCGTCCTCGTAGCGCAAGGGCAGATGCAGCGCGATATCCCAATCGGTACGCAAGCCAAGGCGGGCGAGCGGTGAAGGCTTGGACGGCTTGGCCCGGCCCGCCTTGTCCGCGTTGGCCCTGCGCCGGGTTGGCGCGGGCTCGGACGGGGTTTCGTGCAGGGAAGGTTTGCGCGCAGCGCTCATGCAGGCATTCTAGGAATGCACAGGCCGCGGGCGCGCCGGACGGCATCACGCGGGAATCTTGCCAGAATTCCCCCGGCGCCACGGGTCATTGTTGATCCGGTTATAGTTGTTGCAACTTCTTGCATATTCTCCCTAAACATCCATGTCCGCCGTCGTCTCCACTCTGCGCACAGCCTGGTTTTCCATGCTGGTGCTGCTGCTTGGGCTGATGCCGTTCATTCATGGGCATCTGGGCCAGCCGGTGCAGAGCGGCTGGCATATCCATGCGCTGTCCGCCGCAGCGGAAGTGCGGGCCAGCCCGCAGTTTGATGGCTTGGCGTGTCTCGCCAACAACCACCAGCGCCCCGCGCAGCAGGCCAATCTGGCTTTGCATGCGCCCGAACCGAGCGACATTGAGCTGGCTCCAGGCATTGCGCAATCGCGTCTGTCGCAGATCCGTCTGGCCAGCGTGTTCACCGATCTGGAAGTTGCCCAGTCCTCACTTGCCTTCACGCAGGCCATCGTCAGCGCTGCGCCCGCGGCCATCCATTGGCCGCAGACACCGGATAGCGCCCTGCCGCGCGTCCACCACGGCCTGCCGCCTCCCGGCCAAGCGCCCCCGTCCATTCTGGTCTGACCTCTCGGCGCGGCTGCTTTGCCGTCGCGCACCGCAGTTGCAACCGCGCTGAAACACAGGTGAAACCTGTCAAGGCGACTATTGCATGCCCCCAGTCCAGATGGAGCCCGGCGCCGCCGGGATAAAACATGTCCCAAGTCTTTTTGTCGCGCACCCCATTGGCGTGCGCCCTGTCCGCCAGCCTGTTGAGCCTGGCGCTTCTCGCCATGCCGGGCGCAGCGCAAGCCGCCGCGCCCGGCGTCATCACCATCTCTCTCGACCAGCAGACCGCGCTGGGCGTGCGCCTTGCCACGGTGCAGGCCGCCGCCGCCGCGCAGATCGAACTTCCCGCCCGCGTGACGGTGCCGCTGTCGCAGCAGGCGGTCGT
>JAQTVS010000061.1 GCA_028706735.1 Thiomonas sp. | reverse complement strand
CCGACCGGACAGAGTTCGTCTATGCCGAAGTACTGTCCTGCAGGAAAGGGCAGCGCAGCGGGGATGACGGCATCTGGGTGCTCATCGTGCGCGACCTCAAACGTCGGACGGGTTGACCACTAGGAGCCTGTCGGGCTTGGGTCGCGTCAAGCGAAAAAAGGCTGTGGGGATGGCCTGTGGCGGCGGATTTGCCGCCCCATAGCCCAAGCTATGGGGCAAAAAGCCGCTGCCGCAGGACGCCGCACAGCCTTTTTGCAGCCCGCGATTCCCAAGCCCGACAGGCTCCTAGCAGATGAAGGTTGCGCGGATGTGTGCCAGACCGCACTGTGCGGGCATGTCCACGCTTCAGGGACAAACTCAGCCGATCCAGACGCAACCCGCCTGCCGTCCGGTGACCGCCTGCCTGCGGTAAGAATAAAAGCGCTGCGGGTTGCTGACGGTGCACAGCCCTCCCCCGGCGATCAGATCGGGGCGCATGCCCGCATGCTCGAGCCGGATGCGTGCGAGTTGCCAGATGTCGGCCCGCCATTTTCCGGGCTTGCCCGGCTTGAACGCGTCTGCAGTCTGGGCGTGTTGCCCGACAAACGCCGCCCAGACCTCCTCCCCCACCTCGAATGCCTGCGGGCCGATGGCCGGGCCAAGGACCGCCTGCACCGCGGACGCCGCGCAGCCCGCGCGCACGCAGACCGCTTGCAGGCTGGCCTCCAGCACGCCGCCCGCCAAACCGCGCCAACCGGCATGCGCCGCCGCCACGGCGCGGCCGTCCGGCGCGGCAAACAGCACGGGCAGACAGTCGGCAACGAGCACGGTGGCCGCCACGCCCGGACGGGTGCTGCAGGCCGCATCAGCGGCTGGCTCGGCGAATGGATCGGGCAGCGCGTCCAGATCGGCAACCTCCACACCGTGAACCTGCTGCAGGTAGCGTGGCTGCACGCCCGCGAACGCCTGTTGCAGACGCTGGCGGTTCTGCGCAACCTGCTCGGGCAGATCGCCGACATGCGATCCAAGGTTCATGCCGCCGCCGGTCGGCGTCTGCCCTGCTTCAGCCGCTTGCGCGCAGGCATAGGCGCCCTGGCTGACCCCGCCTGCGCAACTGGTGAACACCGCGTGAACCCGCGGGTTGCCCGGCCAGGCGACCCGAACCCAGGGCGCAACGCCAGAGGAATCGGCGCACCAGGGCGGCAGGAAATCCGTGCATTGCGGAAGGCTGAGTGACATGGCGTTGATGGCCTCAATCTGTAAACACCGGCCAGCGCTTGGGGGCGATGTCTTCTGGCGCGCCGCCGCAGGCGTCCCAGAATGCGGCGATGTCGTCCGGGACGGGAGCAACGCAGTCCAACGGCGCACCGCTGCCGGGGTGGCGAAACCCCAGCCGCGCGGCATGCAGCGCCTGACGTTGCAGGGGCAGATCGGGACGGACGCGCCCGCCATACACCGGGTCGGCCACCAGTTCCAGCTTGGCAAACTGCAGGTGCACGCGGATCTGATGCGTGCGTCCGCTGTGGAGCTTGCAGCGCAGCGCGGTCAGCGGCCCCCAGGGCGTGTCGAGCTCGGCCAACGGGGCAAAATCGGTGCGGGCAGGCTTGCCGCCCTGCACCACCGCCATGCGCAGGCGGTCGCGCGGGTGGCGGGCGATGGGCGCATCCACATTGAACAGTCTGTCTGCCCGCCCCCAGACCAACGCCAGATATTGCCGGTGCATGGTGCGGGCCTGCAGCCTGCGCACCAGTTCAGTCTGCGCTTCCAGAGTGCGGGCGGTGACCATCAGGCCGCTGGTGTCCTTGTCCAGCCGGTGAACGATGCCGGCGCGCGGCAGTCCAGCGGTCTCGGGGTAGCGCGCCAGCAGGCCGTTGAGCAGGGTGCCGCTCCAGTTGCCAGCAGCCGGGTGCACCACCAGACCGGCCGGCTTGTTGATCACGGCGAGTGACGCATCTTCAAACACCACATCCAGCGGCATCTCTTCGGGAGCGAACGCGGCGTCTTCCGGCAAGGCGGGCACGGCAATGCGCAGCAGCTCGCCCGCCCGCGCCTTGTCGCGCACCCCGGCGATCTGCGCGCCCATGCGCACCAGCCCGGCTTCGCACCATTGCTGCAATCTGCTGCGGGAGTATTGCGGGAACAGCGCCGCCAGCACCTTGTCGAGCCGCTGTCCCGCCTCAGGCTCGGGGATGACGGCTTCGAGCACGGCCTGGTCGGCGCTGGAGCCGTCCTCATCGAGGTCGGCGAGTTCACCGTCCCTCGCATGAGCAGGGGGAAGAGAAGAAAGGTTGGTCATGGAGGCGGGGCGCAGGGGGCTCCCTATAATCTGCAAGCTTTACACCACCCTGGGTCATTGCTATGCGTGTTGCGTTGTACCGTCTCTGGACGCGGCGATTGTTGGGCGCCGCCGCCGCTGCCCTGTTTCTGGGCCTTGCGGGCTGCGCGTCCACGCCAGCAAAAGACGAAACCCTGGGCTGGTCGTCGGCCAAATTGTATGCAGAGGCCAAGGACGAGATGAACAGCGGCAACACCGACAAGGCGGTGAAGCTGTACGAGAAGCTCGAATCCCGCTACCCCTACGGCCTGTTGGCGCAGCAGGCGCTGATCGAAATTGCCTACGGCAACTACAAGCAGGGTGAGCGCGCGCAGGCGCTGGCGGCAACCGATCGCTTTCTCAAGCTCTACCCCAACAATCCCTACACCGATTATGTGCTCTACCTCAAGGGCCTGATCAATTTCAATACCGATCAGGGCTGGTTCTCCTTCCTGTCGGACCAGAAGCTGTATGAGCGCGACCAGGGTGCGGCCAAGCAGTCGTTTGAGGCGTTCAAGGAACTGGTCACGCGGTTTCCACAGAGCAAATATGCCCCGGACGCCAGCCAGCGCATGCGCTACATCGTCAACTCGCTGGCTGAGTATGAAACCCATGTCGCGCTGTTTTACTACCGCCGCGGCGCCTATGTGGCTGCTGCCGACCGCGCGCAACGCGCCATCGATCATTACCAGGACGCGCCGTCCAATCAGCTCGCGCTGGCGGTGCTGGTGCATGCCTACGGCAAACTCGGCATGACGCAGTTGCGCGACGACGCCGAGCGCGTGCTCAAGCTCAACTATCCGCAAAGCGCGTACCTCACCCAGGGGTTGCCGTCCCGCAATGATCCGTTCTGGAAGCTCTGGTAAACCGCCTCAGCGCATCTGTTGCAAGAAGGCCTGCGCGTCCTCAGCGCGGCTCACCCGGCTGAACGGCGGCAGGCTGGCGAGCAGTTGCCGCCCCCAGCCCGTCGCGGTCAGGCGGCGGTCGCACACCACCAACACCCCGCGATCGGTTTCTGTGCGGATCAGCCGCCCGGCCCCCTGCTGCAGTGACAACGCGGCCTGCGGCATGCTGTAGTCTGTAAAGCCGCTGCGCCCTTCTGCTTCGATCTGCCGCAGGCGCGCCGCGGTCAACGGGTCGTCTGGCGGCGCAAACGGCAGCTTGTCGATGATCACCAGGGTCAACCGGTCTCCAGGCAGATCCACCCCCTCCCAAAAACTCTGGCTGCCCACCAGCACAGCCTGCGCAGTGGCGGCAAAGCGCGCAAGCAAGGCGGGCTTGGATTCGTCGAACTGTTCGAGCACGGCCCGGCCAGGCAGCAATTGCCGCAGGGTTTGCGCGATGACCTTGGCGGCGCGCAAGGTGGTGGTGAGCACGAAGGTGCCGCCCGCATTGCCCGCCGCCAGTTGCGCCGCCAGCGCGCCAACGGCTTCAGAATGTCCCGGCTGGTTGGGCAGCGGCAGATCTTGCGGCACCAGCAGCCGGGCCTGCGCGGCGTAATCGAAGGGGCTGGTCACGCGCAATTCGCGGCAGCGCGGCGCAACGCCCTGCTCCACCGGTGCGCAGCCGCCATGCTCTGGCGTCAGGCCGAGGGCGGTGCGTGCGTGGCGAAAATTTCCGCCAACGCTCAAGGTGGCGGAGGTGAAAATCCAGGCCTGGCTGCGCTGCGCCAGCAAGTTGGCAAACGCCGCGGCAATGGACAGCGGCGCGGACTGCAGCCGCAGATGCGCACTGCCGACATCGGCCCAGCGCACCTGGGGCGCGGCGCCCTCATCGCGCTCGACTGCCGGGCTTTGCCAGTTGCCGAACGCCTGCTGCAGCGCGGTGCAGCGTTCCATCAGCCGCTCGAATTCGGGTGCGGCTTCTTCATGCGCAGACAGCACGGCGGCGGTGTGGGCCAGTTGCGCCTGCAGATCGTGCAGGGCCACATCCCAGCCAGGCAGGTCGATCATCTGCGGCTGGCTCAGACGGCCAGGCGCCTGCGGCGCAACTAGGCGCAGATCGCGCGCGGCACGTTCCAGCGCGCCGCTCAGGGTCTGCCAATCGGCCAGCCCTTTGGCATGCTGCAAGCCCCCCGCCAGCACATCGCGGCTGAGGTCGACCACTTGCGCCGTGCCGCAACGCGCGCCGAGAAACTGCACGCCGATCTCGGCAAGCTGATGCGCTTCATCCAGAATCAGCGTGTCCGCGGTGGGCAGCAGCTCGGCCACGCCCTCGCCGCGCAGCGCCAGATCGGCGAAAAACAGATGGTGGTTGATGATGACCACGTCCGACGCCATGGCCTCGCGCCGCGCCTTCATCACAAAGCAGGCTTTGTAATCCGGGCAATCCGCGCCGAGGCAGTTGTCGGTGGTCGAGGTGACGAGAAAATTGAGCGCGGAATTCTCTTCCAGCCCGGACAGCGCGGACAGGTCGCCGCGCGCATCGGCCTTGGCGAACTGCACGATGCGGCGCAACTGCGCATGCGCATGGCGGCCATGCACCCACTCCGCCGCACGCTGCAGGCGGTAGAGGCAAACATAATTGGAGCGGCCCTTGAGCACGCAGGTGCTCACCGCAGCGCCCAGCGCCCGGCGCGCGGCCGGCAGGTCTTTGGTGTAGAGCTGATCCTGCAGGTTGCGTGTTGCGGTGGAGATGATCACCCGCCCGCCATGCAGCAGCGCGGGAACGAGGTAGGCGAGCGTCTTGCCGGTTCCCGTGCCGGCCTCCGCCAACAAAATGGCCCGGTCGCTGATGGCAGAGGCCACCGCCAGCGCCAGCGCACGCTGCCCTTCGCGCACCGACCACTGCGGCAGCTCGGCCTGCAGCGGGCTGCCCGGCGAGAACAGCACGTCGCACTGTTCGGCCAGCGCGGTGTCGGGCGCCGGCGCCCCGGCGGAATCAGCGTGCATGCTGCTGCGCGCCACTCACCTGTCCTGCGCGCCGCCTAGGAGCCTGTCGGGCTTGAGAATCGCGGGCTGCAAAAAGGCTGTGCGGCGTCCTGCGGCAACGGCTTTTTGCCCCATAGCTTGAGCTATGGGGCGGCAAATCCGCCGCCACAGGCCATCCCCACACCCATTTTTTCGCTTGACGCGACTCAAGCCCGACAGGCTCCTAGAATCCGCCCACTGCAACTGCTCGTTCATCCGCACCCTCTGCGTTGCCTCACCGCCAAGCCAGACACACCGTGCACACCGCTGGCAAACCGCCGATTCTATGGACCCCACAGACCACTATCCGCCGTCCCGCCTGCCGCCGCTGCCCAAGCCCGTGCAGCATCAGGCGGGGACGCGCTGGCGGTTGAATGCAGCAAGCGGCTTGCACAAGGGCGATCGCCCCTATCAGCAGGACCAGTTGCGCGTGATCGCACATCCGCGCGTGCCGGGCTGCGTGCTCGCGGTCATTGCAGACGGCATGGGCGGCAAGAGCGGCGGGCGCAAGGCGGCGGATCAGGTCATGCTCACCGCGCAGCAACTCTTCGAGCGTTACCACCCCGACAGTGACGACCCGCACGCCCTGCTGCGGCAGATCGTGCAGGAGAGCCACAGCATGATCCGCCTCACCGCGCTGTCCACCGAGCAGGAACCCCATTCCACCGTGATCTGCGCCCTGTTCCACGCCGATGAGGGCCGCTGCTACTGGACGCATGTGGGAGACAGCCGCCTGTACATCTTCCGCGAAGACCGCTTGTTGCTGCGCACCAAGGACGACTCGTATGTGCAAACCCTGGTGGACAAGGGCGAAATCACCGAAGCCAAGGCGCGCAGCCACCCGATGAGCAATGTGCTCACCTGCAGCCTGGGCATGTCGGAGCTGCCGCCCAAACCCGTGGAAGAAAGCGCGCTGGCCCCAGGCGATGTGCTCATGCTGTGCAGTGACGGCGTGTGGCACTACTTCACCGACCAGGATCTGGAAATCGCCACCTCCAAGCTGCAGGCGCGCGAATGCTGCCAATACCTCATCGACAAGGCCCGCACCCGCGCTGGCGGGCGCGGCGACAACCTGTCGATCATCGTCATCGACCTGGTGCGCCTGCCTCCGCCGGGAGCCTAGGAGCCTGTCGGGCTTTGGAATCGTCGGCTGCAAATGGGGCGCAGCAGTCCATTTTTGGCGACGCCGAAACATCGCAAGCTCGTTTTCACCGTCTTTTTGACCCATAGCGCGGCTATGGGTCTGCAAATTCGGCAAAAACTGTCCTCGCTGGGCCCCATTTTCGCTTTCGACGACCAAAGCCCGACAGGCTCCTAGGCGTCGGCCTATGCCTTGGCCCGCCACGTCGGCTGGCGTTTGTCGATGAAAGCCTGCACGCCTTCCAGCGCGCAGTCGTCGAGCATATTGCAGGTCATGGTCTGCGCTGCGAGTTGGTAGGCGGCGTCGATGCCGGTTTCAGCCTGCCGGTAAAACAGCGCCTTGCCCAGCCGCACCGCAGCGGCCGGTTTGTCCAGAATGCTGGCAGCCAGCTTGCCCACCTCGGCCTCCAGCGCATCGGGCGCCGTCACCCGGTTGATCAGGCCGCGTTGCTGCGCAGTGGCGGCGTCGATAAATTCGCCGGTCAGCAGCATTTCCATGGCCTGCTTGCGCGGCACATTGCGCGACAACGCCACGCCGGGCGTGGAACAGAACAATCCGTAGTTCACGCCGGACACTGCAAACCGCGCGTCCTGCGTGGCCACCGCCAAGTCACAACTTGCCACCAACTGGCAGCCCGCCGCAGTGGCAATGCCGTGCACCTGGGCGATGACAGGCTGCGGCAGGCGCATCAGCCCGGTCATGACCTTGCCGCAACGCTCAAACAGCGCCTGGTAGTACGCCTGCGAGGGCTGGGCGCGCATTTCCTTCAGATCGTGTCCGGCGCAGAATGCCCGGCCCGCGCCGCGCACGATGACCACGCGCGCCGTGTCATCCTGCATGAGCGCGTCGATCTGTTGCTGCAGCGCCGCCAGCAACGCCTCGGCCAAGGCATTGAAGGCCTGCGGACGGTTGAGGGTGAGCCAGACCACGCCGCGTGAATCGGTTTCGCGCAGCAGGACGTTCTCGTCAGTCGTTGGGTTTTGCATGAAAGGTCTCCTCGATTCAGCGGTCGATGTTGCCATCTTGCTAGGAGCCTGTCGGGCTTGGGGCGCGTAGAGCGAAAAAAGGGTGTGGGGATGCCCTGTGGCGGCGGATTTGCTGCCCCATAGCCCAAGCTATGGAGCAAAAAGCCGCTGCCGCAGGGCGCCACACAGCCTTTTTGCAGCCCGCGATTCCCAAGCCCGACAGACTCCTAGCCGGGTGGGCAAGTCTCCCCGGCACAGTGCACATACCGATCAAGCTGCGCGATGCGGCTGCGGATCTTGTCTGACAGACAGCCATCCTGCCGGGTTTGCCATTGCGGTCCGCCCCGGCCGGGCGGGCCGTTGCGGAACAGGCAGTCCGCATTGGCCCAGCGCCGCCACAGGGTTTGCGCGTGGTCTAGCCGACGTTCAGTGTAAGTGCCCATGACCTTGCGCATTTCCCGCCGGTAAAGGTGATTCATGCGGGCATTGAGATCCTGCCGGGTTTGGGCCGCACACGCCGCGCTGCCGGGCTGCGACAGACAGATCTGCGGCGGCGGGTTCGCCGGTGCGGCCTGCGCCGATCCAAGCCAGCCAAACGTCCACCAAACTGCACACAGCATCACACGCCACCGCATCGTCTCCCTCCCGTCAAAGGAGGATGGAGCCGAAGGGCGCGTCGCCGTTCCCTGGGGTTTCAATCGGTCACAACGCGGCCTGGTAATAGCGGTTTTGCGGGTGCCGCACCTGGGCGAAAAAATCCCAGCGTTCCGCCAGCGCGCCCAGCAGATTGCTCGCCAGCGCCAGCGGCCAGCCCAAGCCGCGCAGGGCTTGCGGGGTCAGCAGCGCCAGCAGCAGCGGCAGCACGAAACCCAGCAGGACAAAGCTCCAGCGCATGCCCGCCGCCCACGCGGCGCTGCGGCCATGAAAAAACTCCCGCGTGTTGAACGCGCCCGCAGTGAAGCCCTTGGAGGTCTGGCGGATGGCCGGATTTGCAACGCCGATGGCGGTCTGCATCGACCCCGCAGGGGCCAGATTGCGCAGCCGAAGCAATGCGGCCAGCCGCCCGAGCAGGGCAAGGGCCAGCAGCACTGCCGCAGCGCGGCCATACTGCACCGCATGCGGAGTGAGCCGCCACAGCGCCAGGCACGCGGCCAGCAGACAACCGCTGGCCAGACCCATGAGCAGGAAATTCAGCACCGTCAGCGGCGTGGCCCATTCGCGCAAAAAGCGCACTCCAGCGTAGATCATGGCGGTGCAGACCCACAGCGCCAGGGCTGACGCGATGAGCAGCGCGGCCAGCACGACTGGCCAGCCTTGCAGGCTGAACAGCGCAATCTGGCTGAGCGCGGCAATGCCGAGGAAAGCGGGCAAGGCGATGACTTCGCGCGACAGCCAGGAGGTGCGCCACATGGCCGCTGCGCGCCAGGCGCGCTCAGGCCGCCCAAGGTGGGCGAACGACGCGCCCAGGCCAATGACGCCGAGCCCCAGAATGATCCATAGACTCAAACGCCATAACTCCAGCCAGGAGGCCGAATGCGCAACGCCCCACAACGCGGGCAGCGCCACGGCGACCGCCAGGCCTTGTGCACAACCCACCAGGGTGGTGAGCACCAACACGGAAAACGCGGGACGCATGGCTTACTCCGCAACCGGCTGCGCCGCGGCGCCAGCGGGCTTGCCGGTGAACGCGCCAAACAGCCGGGAGAACAGGCTGCGGGCCTCGATTTCCAGGGCCGCGGCCTCCACCGCTTCGGTGCGCTGGGCTGAGGCCGCGGCCGATACGGCGACTGGCGTGTTGCGCTGCACCGGCTGCGCTTGGCCGCAATCAGGCGCGGAGCCCTGCGGAATGTGCCGGGGCAGATAGTGGTTGGCTGGCCGCGTGCCGAGTTCCGGCATGAGCGCATAGCCGCTGTGCTCGCGGATGGCGCGCGACACCTCCGACTCGGGATCATGCACATCGCCAAACAGCCGCGCGTTGGTGGGACAGGCATTGACGCAGGCCGGGCGGCGCTGCGCCTGCGGAATGCTCTCGTCGTAGATGCGATCGACGCACAGGGTGCATTTGGTCATCACGCCGCGGTCTTCGTCGTACTCGCGCGCGCCGTAGGGACAGGCCCACGCGCAGTATTTGCAGCCGATGCATTTGTCGCTGTCCACCAGCACGATGCCGTCTTCCTTGCGCTTGTACGAGGCGCCGGTGGGACACACCGGCACACACGGCGGCTCTTCGCAATGCAGGCAGCTCTTGGGGAAATGCACCGTCTGCGTGTGCGGAAACTGCCCCACTTCATAAGTCTGCACACGGTTGAAAAACACGCCCAGCGGATCTTCGCCGTAAGGGGCGTGGTCGCTGAGAGGACCGGCCGCGCCCGAGGTGTTCCACTGTTTGCACGAAGTGACGCAGGCATGGCAGCCCACGCAGACATTGAGGTCGATGACCAGGGCGAGTTGGGTCATGGCTGATTTCCTTTGCGGTTCGACCGTCCCGCGAAATAACGCAGCACACTGATCTGCGGCAGGTGCGGCGCCTTGTGCGGCAGCGGTGCTGGCGGGTCGAATTGCGGCCAGCTTTGCGCGGCGTCTCGCGGGTTGGCGCGGCCCGGTGGGGCGCCGTCCGTTTCCGGCGGCGCGTCCGCCGGAAACAGCCGCACGCGCACGTCATACCATCCGGCCTGCCCGGTCACCGGGTCGCTATTGGACAGCCGCCCTGCCCCCGCGCCCAGGGGCTCGCCTGGCAGTTCTTCGCTGATGAGGTGGTTGAGCAGAAAACCGCTCTGCGACTCCTCGGCGCGCGGATGCAGCCCCCAGAAACCGCTGGCCTTGCCGATGGCATTCCAGGTCCACACCGTCCCCGGCTCGACCGCTTCGCTGTATTGGCAGCGGGCGCGCGCCCGGCCCCAGTTGGACTCGATCCACAGCCAGCCGCCGTCGGCGATGCCCTGCTGCTGTGCCAGCGCCGGGTTGACGTACAGTCGGTTGTGGCCGTGGATCTGCCGCAGCCAGGCGTTCTGCGAATCCCAGGCGTGGTACATCGCCATGGGGCGCTGGGTCACTGCGGCCAGCGGGTAGCGCGCCAGATCGGTGGCGGCGTGTTCAAGCGGCGGCTCCCAGAACGGCAGCGGGGCGAAGTGATGCGCCACGCGCGCGCGCAGGTGCGCGGGCGGCTGCCGCCCGGGGCGCTGCCCCAGCGCTGCCAGTCGGAACTGCTGCAGCACGTCGGAATACAGCCCGACGATGACCGGGGTGTTGCGCGCGCGCCAGCCCTGCTCCTGCGCGAAGTCCAGATACGCGCGGTTCCAGTTGCGCATGTAGTGCATCGACTCTGGCAAGTGGTGGAAGTGCACGCAGTTGTTCTGCGCGTACCTCTCCCACTGCTTCGGGTTGGGCTCGCCCTTGAGCGATTTGCTGCCGTCCGCCCCGCGCCAGCCCGACAGAAAACCGATGCCCGAGCCGGGTGCGGTTTCATAGTGCACGATGAAATCGGGATAGTCCTTGAACTTGCGATGGCCATCTGCGTCCGCAAAGGCGGGCAACCCGAGCCGGCCGCCCAGTTCCACCAGCACCTCCTGAAACGGGCGGCATTGCGCCAGCGGCGGCAACACGGGCACGCGCACCGAGTCCATCGGGCCGTCGAACTCGGAGATGGGCCGGTCGAGCAGCGACATGGCGTCATGCCGCTCCAGATAGCTGGTGTCGGGCAGCAGCAGATCGGCAAACGCCGTCATCTCGCTGTGGAACGCATCGCACACCACGAGAAAGGGAATGCGGTGGCTGCCGTCCTCACGCTTGTCGCGCAGCATCTGCCGCACGTCCACGGTGTTCATGGCCGAGTTCCACGCCATGTTGGACATGAAGATCAGCAGGGTGTCGATGGGATAGGGGTCGCCGCGCCAGGCATTGGTGATGACGTTGTGCATCAGCCCATGCACCGCCAGCGGATATTCCCAGGAAAAGGCTTTGTCGATGCGCAGCGGGCCGCCGTCGTCCATCAGCGCCAAGTCGTCCGGCGAAGTCGGCCAGCCCAGCGGCGCGCCGTTCAGCGGGGTGTTGGGCCGCACATCCTGCGGGCCGCGCGGGTTGCGCACCTCGGGCGGAACGTCCTTCGGGTAAGGCGCCTTGTGGCGGAACCCGCCCGGCGCATCGATCGTGCCCAGCAGGCTCATCAGAATGGACAGCGCGCGGATGGTCTGAAAGCCGTTGGAATGCGCCGCCAGACCGCGCATGGCGTGAAACGCCAGCGGGCGGGTTTTCACCGTGGCGTGCGCGCGCCCGCGCCAGTCGG
>JAQTVS010000385.1 GCA_028706735.1 Thiomonas sp. | reverse complement strand
AACCGTCCGCCTCGCGCGCAGCAGGCGCAAGGGGAACGCGGCGAGCGCAGCCAACGCGAACGCGCGCCGGAAGAGCGCCCCACCCGCAAGGAACGCACCGAAGCCCCGCCCGAACAAGGCAGCGCCAGCACCGACGACACGGGCGCAGACAAGCAGACGCGCGTGCAGGCAGGCGGCCGCTCCGGCAACCGCCGCCCGCGCCGCGAGGCCGCGGAAAACGCACCCGCTGCAGAGGTGATCGACAGCAGTCCGCCCCCCGCGGAAGACACCGTGCAGGCCGAGGCCATTCCCACGGACATGCAGGCCGAAGGGGAAAACGCCGAGGCCCAAACCGAGCGCAAATCGCGCAACCGGCGTGGTCGTGGTCGTCGCGGCGGGCGCCGTGAAGGTGGCGCCGTGGGTGAAAATGGCGAGATGATCGCCGACTCCGCCTTAGCCCCTGTCGAAGCAGAGGGCGATGAGCCCTCCGAGATGCAAGGGCGCAGTTTCGGCTCCCTGGCCGCTCCAGTGACTCTCGGAATTGAGGCTGCCGCAATCCCTGCCGCCGCGCCCAGCGCGGAAGAAGAAGCGCCGCTGGTGCTCAAGCTCTCCGCGCCGATCGACGCCACTGCGGCTGTCGTGCCAGAGCGAGCCGCCCCGGCCCCGGTTGCAGCGGTCGAGCCTGCACCGACGCCAGTTCCTGCACCTGCCGACGCACCGCGTCCTCCGGCTGTGGTGACGGCGGTCGCTGCGGTTGCAGACATCGCCCCGCCTGCCGCGGCCGCATCCGCGCCGACGGCTGCATCGACCCGCTATGTGTTGCCCGTCGATGCCTTGCAGGCCACGGCGCAAGCCGCGGGTTTGCAATGGGTGCAGTCCGACGCGGAGGCCACTCGTCGCGTGCAAGACGCCCTTGCCGCCCAGCCTGCACCCATCCATGTGCCGCGCGAGCGCAAACCGGCGCCAAAACTGGACGACGGCCCGCTGATCCTGGTGGAAACCGTGCGCCCTCTGCCGACCCTGCAATTGCCGGAAAACGCGCAGCAAACGCACTGAACCTGGGTTGATCGGGCGGGCGCGACGGTCATTCCGTTTCGCCCGCCTGCTCAGGCCGCAGTCCGCGCGCCACATCGGGGTAACGCAGTGCGGCCCGCAACTCCGCTTTCATGCGGGTGTTGTCGAGACGGCGTGATTCGCGCATGAAGCTCAGCATCATCGGGCTCAGGCCTGCGGCCGGCGCATCGGCCCGTGTCACGCGGGGCGGTCGGGGCAGACCGTATAGATCAGCAGCAAGATCGAAGTAGTCGCCCATGCGCAATGCGCTGTCGTCGCAGACGTTGTAAACCCGCCCCGGCGCGGCGCGGTCGAGCGCCAGCATGCAGAGCCACGCGAAATCGTCGGCATGGATGTGGTTGGTGTAGACGTCATCCGGAGGCGCCAGCACGGGCAGGCCGCGCTCCAGCCGCGCTCTGGGGGAGCGCGACCGCGCATCGTAAATGCCAGGAATCCGCAGAAGACCGACCCGCCAGCCGCGCTCGCGCCCTGCCTGCCGCCAGCGCCTTTCGGCGTCGCAGCGGCGCTGCGCACGCTCGGTTTGCGGTGCGCAGGAGCGCGTTTCGGCAACCTGATCGCCGCCGCAATCGCCGTAAACCCCAGTGGTGCTGGCATAGACCACGCGCAATGTTTTTTTTCCGAGCCCGGATAAGATGCCTGACTGTTTCAGTCTGGAAATCAGATGGCGGCTGCGGAAGTCGAATGCACCGGAGGTGTCTCCCGGCGGGGCCAGCATCAGCACCCGCTCCGGCGCCAGGCCAGCAAGTCGCCACAGGGTTTGCGGCTGATCGAGATTGCCAACAATCGGCACGATTCCTGCAGAACGCAATGCGTCTAGCCGCTGGGGCGAAGAGGTCAGCGCCAGCAGCCTGTAGCGCCCTCGCGCCAAAGCCGCCACGCGCATGCCGATGTCGCCGCAGCCCACGATGAGCAGGCGGGGCTGCCGGAATCCGCTGTTTCCATTCATCTTCAACCCTTTGTCTTCCTTGCCATGAGTCATCAAGTCACCGTCCAGCCCAGCGGCCATCAATACGCCGCAGAGGCGGAAGAAACCCTGCTTGCCGCCGCCATCCGCCAATCCGTCGGCCTGCCCTATGGTTGTCAGGACGGCGCCTGCGGCTCCTGCAAATGCAAGTTGCTGCAAGGCGAAATCGAACTGGGCCCGCATCAACTCAAGGCGCTGAGCGAAGCCGAACGGGCGCAGGGCTTCATTCTCGCCTGCCGCGCAAGGGCCCTCACGGATGTGGTGATCGAAAGCCATGAAGTCGTTGGCGCGGGCGAATTTCCGGTGAAAAAAATGCCCGCCCGGGTCAGCAGCATCGAGCATCTCGCACCCGATGTCGTGCGGGTGCTGTTGCAACTGCCTGCGGCCGATCCGCTGCGCTATCGCGCCGGACAGTACATCCAGTTCCTGCTGCGAGATGGCGCACGGCGCAGCTACTCCATGGCCAGCGCGCCCAGCGAATCCCCGCAGGTTGAATTGCATCTGCGGCACATGCCGGGCGGCAAGTTCACCGATCATGTATTCACCGCCATGAAGGAGAAGGAAATCCAGCGCATCGAAGGGCCCTTCGGCAGTTTTTTCCTGCGCGACGATCCCGAAGACAAGCCGATGGTCTTCCTGGCCTCGGGCACCGGTTTTGCGCCGATCAAGGCCATTCTGGAACAGATGCAGGCCACCGCCGATGCACGCCAGGTCACGCTGTATTGGGGCGGGCGCAAGCTGTCCGACATCTATCTGCATGACTGGACGGAGCGGCAATGCGGCCTCATGCCCAATCTGCGCTTCATCCCCGTGCTGTCGGAAGCCGATGCAGGCTGGACGGGGCGCACCGGCTTCGTCCATCAGGCGGTCATGGCCGATCTGCCCGACCTCTCCGGCCATGC
>JAQTVS010000384.1 GCA_028706735.1 Thiomonas sp. | reverse complement strand
ATCGTGGCCCGACGTGGCGCCAGTGAGTTCGATGCGGCGGCAAACGGCCGTCACCGGCGCTGCGATCTCGCCCTCCCAACCTCCCTCACTGCGTGGAGGAGGAGCGCTCACCCTTTCGCCGCTAGTGAGGAGTGTCGGGGCGGAGGAGCCACCCCTCCAGTGCAGATCGGCCGCCTCGCACACCCAGAGCACATGGCCGCGCGCCTGCGCCTCGCGCATCATGGCGAAGGTGGTGTCCTTGTAAATCTTGAAGGACGCGATGGGGTCGGCGATGAACAGCAGTTGCATGATGGGCGCTCCCTCGGGCTCAGCCCAGTTCTACATCGGGGTCGGTGCGCTCCAGCTCGTAGCTGGCCGCCACCATGGCCAGCCGGGCGATGACGCCGTACATGTAGAAGCGGTTCGGCCCGTTGGTGCCGGGGGCGGCTTCCGGGTGGGTGACGTTGAACTGTTCCTCGAAAGCCAGCGGCACGAAGTGCATGCCGGGGGCGTTGAGGTTCTCGTCGGGGCCGCGGTCGGCGTGCACGCGGTAGAAGCCGCCCACCACATAGCGGTCCATCATGTACACCACCGGCTCGCACACGGCCTCTTGCAGACGCTCGACGCTGGGCACGCCTTCCTGAATCATCACCTCGTTGACTTCCAGTCCTTCCTTGACCACGCTCATTTTGTTGCGGGTCTTGCGGTTGAGGTCTTTCACTTCACTGGGGTCGCGCACGGTCATCACGCCCATGCCGTACGTGCCGGCGTCGGCCTTGACGATGACAAAGGGCTTCTCCTGAATGCCATATTCCTTGTACTTCTTGCGCACCTTGGCCAGCACGCTGTCCACGGCGTCGGCCAGACAGTCTTCGCCGTGGCGCTCGTGGAAGTTGACCTTGCCGCACTGGGTGAAATAGGGGTTGAGCATCCAGGGGTCGACACCGATGAGCTTGGCGAACTTCTTCGCCACGTCGTCATACGCGCGGAAGTGGTTGGACTTGCGCCGCACCGCCCAGCCCGCATGCAGCGGCGGCAGCAGGTATTGTTCGTGCAGGCCCTGCAGGATGGGGGGGATGCCGCCCGACAGATCGTTGTTGAGCAGGATGGTGCAGGGGTCGAAGTCTTTCAGGCCCAGACGCATTTTGCTGCGGATCAGCGGCTCCACCACCAGCTCACCGCCTGACGGCAGCTTGAGGTGCATGGGCTCGGTGACCGCCTCGTCGAGCGTCCCCAGCCGCACGTTCAGCCCAGCCTGGCGGAAGATGCGCATCAGGGTGTGGACGTTTTCGAGATAGAAGGTGTTGCGGGTGTGGTTCTCGGGAATCACCAGCAGGTTCTTGGCCTCCGGGCAGATTTTTTCAATGGCAGCCATCGACGCCTGCACCGCCAGCGGCATCATCTCCGGGGAGAGATTGTTGAAGCCGCCGGGATAGAGATTGGTGTCCACCGGCGCGAGCTTGAAGCCAGCGTTGCGCAGATCGACCGAGCTGTAGAACGGCGGCGTGTGCTCCATCCATTCGAGGCGGAACCAGCGCTCGATGGAGGGCTGCGCCTCCAGAATGCGCTGTTCGAGTTCGAGGACGGGGTCGCCAGAGGACGTGATGAGATGCGGAATCATTGTTCTGTTTGTAAAGCCGGGACAGCCCCGATTCTTGCAGACGCAGCGCAAACGCGCTGAGTTGCCGCATCAGCCCCGGTTCAGGCGCCGCTCGTCGTCCAGCCCCAGCGCTGAAAGATCGCCGCGCCTTGCGGGCTTTGCAAAAAGGCGATGAACTGCTGCGAGGCGGGCTGCTGTTTGCCGCGCGTGGTCGGGGCGATGCCGGTGTCGCGGTAGATGCGGTAAGGCTCTTCCACCGCCACCTGATCGGCCAGCTTGGGGTAGGAGACTTGCCAGATATTCCAGATCAGCCAGGCGTCGATGTCGGGCTGGTCGATCCAGGCCTGGCGGGCCAGCGCGCTGTTGGCTGGAAAGGCGACGATGTTTTTGCGCAGCGCGCGCACGGTGTGGATGTCGCCCAGGCGGCCGGCGGCATCTTCCCAGACGCCGTTCTGTCCGGCGCCGTTGACCACGAGCACCTTGACACCGGGTTTGAGCAGATCCTTGAAGCCGGTGATGTGCTTGGGGTTGCCCGGGCGCACCAGGATGGAGAGTGGCCGCAGGTAAAGCGGAATGGCGTCGGCGCTGTCGAGCTGGCCGTTCATGGCGGTGACGAAATCGCTCATCATGGTTTCCGATCCTGAGAAGATCAGGTCGGCGTTGGCCCGGGCGGCGTCGATCCACTTCGGGGTCGGACCGGCGGTGACTTCGACGTGGATGCCCGTGGCCTTTTCAAACGCGGCGGCGGCCTCGTGCATGGCGGGCGCCGGGCCGCCGGGGCCGTAGACCTTGAGCGTGGGAGCGGCCTGCGCCCTGGCCAGCGGCGCGGCGGAAGCCAAGAGCAAACCGGCGCCATACAGGCCGCTGCGCAGCAGGGCGCGGCGGCGGGTGTCAGGGCTGTCGGCAGAGGCGGTCAGCACAGTTGTCTTGGGGGGTGGCGATTGGGTCATGCGGGGCTCCAGAGGGTGAGGAAAAGAAGCCGTCGAGGCGCTGCGGCAGCGCGGCGCCCCGACGGGAAAGGAAAGGAAAGACGGGAAAGGGCGTCGCGCGATGTTCAGGTCTGCGGCGTGGCAGGTTTTTCGGGACTCGGCGCGGGGTCGGGGGCGGCGCTGTAGCGCTGATAGAGCGCATGGGCGGCGTCGAGCAGTTGGGCGCGCGGGACGTCGCCGGTCAGGGCGTAGCCCCATTGACGATCCACCCAATAGAAGGTGGACGCTTGTTTGCCGGTGACGATGCGAAACGCGGTTTCGGCGGTGGGCTTGGCCATGCCGCGCAGATAGACGGTGACGCGGTGGCCCTGCGCGTCCTGGTACATGAGCTGCGCAGCAGGCTTGCCCGGCATG
>JAQTVS010000383.1 GCA_028706735.1 Thiomonas sp. | reverse complement strand
TGTCTTGCGGCAGCCACTCAGCCTGTTTGGCTTGCAGCACGAAAACCGGAAGGGCGTTCGGATCTGGCGGAAATGACAGCCGGATCGTCTCGGCGCGAGAAGATGCCATGACCGCGAGGAAGCAGGAGGCGACCGCCAGGAGTCTGAAGTTGAATGAATACATGGTGGTGTTCAAGGGTAGGGTGAGTCAGAGAAAAAGAGAAGGCGGCAGGAACGGGGTGCGGCTGGCGCTCACTCAGGAAGCCAGCGCAGACCGCCATCCAGCCATGCGACATAGGCGAGGGCCCATTGCCTGATCCAGAACACGGCAAATGCGTAGATTGGACGTGGGTGAATTCCAGGCTTGTCCGGTGGTCGTGTCCTTCGCGCCGGGCCGTGTCGTCGCGGCCTTCAGGCGGAGCTTGGACAGCAGGCGGCAGCCGCTGCGCAGTTCAATGCCCTGAACGCGCGCATTTGCGATGTTGCGGTTGGTGCGGTCCGACGTGCCTCCTGTGCGGGCAGCGATCGACCCTTCAAGCCCTTCAGTGGGCTGCTTGGTGAGCGTGATGGCGCCCAGGCGCGTGATGTCCGATTCCGTGATGACTTCGGTTGAAGCGGTGACTTTGTCGAGTGCGGTCTGGGTCTTGGTGGTCGATGTGACCGTGACCGGGGCGAGCAGGGTGGTTTCGTCGGCCAGGGCAAGACTGGACTGGAAGCCAAGGGCGAGAAGGAGGTGAAGGCGGGGTTGAGCCATTGCGTGACCTTGCATTCATTGGTAACGAAATGCAATTGAAGCACGCAAGATATAAATAGGAATTATTCTCAATAAATAATATTGATTTTTCTCAATTTCTGTGTTCTCTCCGGGGCAGGCGAGCATGCGCCCCCTTTGCGCGGGGCTCCGCGCGCCATGAAATTCAGAGATGTTGGCGCGCGCTGTTCAGGTGCGCGCGGACATCGACGTGGGAGGCGGCGCCGCTGCCGTATCGGGCAGGCCTTCATCTTCCGGCCAGTCGCGGATGTAAGCCTTGAGCATCTGGTTCTCGAAGTCCTGTTCGCGCACGATGGCCTGCGCCACGTCGTGGAAGGAGATGACGCCCAGCAGCGCACCGTCCTGCATCACCGGGATGTAGCGCACGCCCGCTTCGAGCATGGTGCGGCGCAGGGTGTCGAGGGTGGTGTCCGGGCCGCAGACTTCGTAATGCGTGTCCATGCGCTCCGACACGATGTGATCGCCCAGCACGCCTTCGCCCTCGGCGACCGCGGCCATCACCTCAGAGAAGGTCAGCAGGCCGGCGAGCTTGCCCTGCTCCATGACCACCAGAGAGCCGATGTCATGTTGCGCCATGGCCTGCACCGCCTGCAGCAGACTGGCCTGCGGCGGAACGGTGAACAGCACATGGCCTTTGACGCGCAGAATATCGCTGACTTTCATGGGGTTCTCCTCGGATTTTTTAGTGGACAAACTATAGTCAGCACGCCGCTCTAGGGCCAGAGGAAATTCCCGCAGAGATTGCTGATCCGCAGCCCATCGTTCAAGGAAAGGATGTCATGTCCGCTTTCAGCCCCCCAATCACGCCGCTGGTGCTGTTGCATGGCGCGGGCGGCGATGCCAGCGTGTGGGCCGCGCAGGCCGGCTGGCTGTCCCGGCGCGGCTGGACGACTCTGGCGCTGGAATTCCCGGCGCACGGCGCCACAGCCGCGCCGCCGTTGCACCGCATCGAAGACATGGCCGATTGGGTGTGGCGCCAGCTCGACGCGCGCCAGACCGGGCCGGTGGTGCTGGCCGGGCACAGCATGGGTTCGCTGGTCGCGCTGCATGCGGCGGGCCAGCGCCCCGGACAGGTGCGCGGCCTGGCGCTGCTGGGCACGGCGTTTCCCATGCGGGTGTCCAGGCGGCTGTTGGCGCAGGCCGAAAACGCGCCAGCAGAGGCGATCGACAACGTGGTGCGGTGGTCTTACGCCCAGGCCGAACCGCTTACCCCGGCGCCCGGATTCCAGTCGCCGCAGGTCTATCGCGCCCTGCTGATGCAGCAGCAGGCGCATTGGGCTGAGGGCAGCGTGCTGGCCAGCGATCTGGGCGCGTGCGATCAGTACGACAGCGGCGAAATTGCGGCGCGGCAATGGGGCGGCCCGACGCTGTTTTTGCTCGGCGAACAAGACCGCATGACCCCGCCGTCCAACGCGGCCAGCCTGCAGGGCGTGCTCATCAGCCACCGCACGGTGCTGCTCGACTGCGGCCACAACCTCATGGCCGAAGCGCCTCACGCCGTGGCGCACGCGCTGGCGGACTGGATGGAGCGCGAACTGTTCGCGGCGGGCTGAGGCAGGCTGGCCGGCAGCGCGGTTGCGGCCAGCCGCACTTGCACCGTGCCGCCGCTCCACACGCTCAGCACCACCCGGCCCGCGCCACGGATGCGGTAGCTGTCGCCGGGTTGCAGGAACACGTCATCCGTCATGCCCTCTTCAGTCAGCCAGACGCGGGCGGAATGTTGCCGCGCGGGTGTTTCGGGCACGCCGTCCAGTTGCAGCACACGCCCCGCCGCCAAGTGGAGAGTGAGCGTGTCATCGCGTTGCAGTTCGATCCACTGACGCTGAAGTGAAACCTGGGTGTGCGACATCATGGCCTCCGGTAGCATGTCAAAAATGCATCAATGAGCGACAGCACCGTTCGGTGAAAAAACCAGCCGGATGCTGAATCTCTGCAGCAAAGTCTATGCAGTGTCCCGCCAAAGGAACAGCGCAAGATCGGAAGCCTCAACATGCAAAAAAAGAATGATGCAAAGAACAGCGCCGACGGGTTTGCGGCATCCCGCCTGCCGCGCAGCCGCCAGCTCGACGTCGGCAATCTGCGCGGTTTCGAGGCGGCGGCCCGGCTGGGCAGCTTCACCGCCGCCGCCGATGCGCTGGCGCTGACGCAATCTGCACTCAGCCGCCAGATCCAG
>JAQTVS010000382.1 GCA_028706735.1 Thiomonas sp. | reverse complement strand
GAGCGGGCTCACCCCACAGCGTCGTACAACGCTGCGGGCTCGCACCAATGCTGTATCGGTCATCTCGGAGCTGCCGTTCACCTTGGAGCGCAAGATCGTTTCTTCGCGAACGCCGGGCACCGCCAGGGGCCTGGGAGGCTCATGAGAAAACGCAGGGCCGCCCCAAGTGTTCTCATCCCCCTCGAGGGGCCTGACGCGAACGCGGCAGGTCTGGGGGCGCTCTCAGGCTTCTGCGTTCAGCCATGCACTTGCTTGCAGAGCGATCATCATGCTGGCCGCGTTGGTGTTGCCGCTCAGAACGTCGGGCATGATGGAAGCATCGGCGACATGCAATCCGGTGAGGCCATGTACACGCAGTTGCGGATCGACCACGCTGTTGGCATTGTGCCCCATGCGGCAACTGCCGACCGGGTGATAAACGGTTTCAGCCTTTTGACGCAGAAACCGGGTGATTTCGGCGTCAGATCTGGTCTGCTCCCCAGGAAAAATCTCGGGCCCGCGCCAGGGCTGAAAGGCAGGCTGCGACAAGATTTCGCGTGAAATGCGCGTCGCCTCAATCATGCGTTGCAGATCGAATCCGTCTGTGTCCGAGAGGTAGTTGGCGTAGATCAGCGGGTGAGCAGCGGGGTTGGCGTTGCGCAAACGGATGCGGCCCCGGCTTCGTGGGTGCAGCACACAGGCATGCAGTGTGTAGCCGTAGCCCGGCAGGCGGCCGCGGCCGTGGTCATCCAGCAAGGCGGGGACGAAATGAAACTGCAGGTCGCACCGGGCATCTGTGGCGTAGCGTGACCGCATGAATCCGCCCCCTTCTGCCGCGTTGGAGGCGCCAATTCCTTGTCGCGTCAGCCAGAATTGCAACCCCGCCGCCAGCACATTGACTTTGTCGTAAGTGACGGGTTGGGTGCAGCGGGTCAGGGTGCAAATATCGAGATGATCCTGCAGGTTCTCTCCCACGGCGGGAAGGTCGTGCGCGAGGGGGATGCCAACCTCGCGCAGATGATCTGCCGGGCCAATCCCCGAAAGCAGCAACAATTGCGGCGAGTTGATCGCCCCTCCGCTGAGGACAATCTTCCCAGCCTCGATGCGGCGGGACGCACCGCCACGCGTGCGCACCTGGACTCCCACTGCGCGCCCCTTGTCGATGATCACGCGCTCAGCCAGTGTGTGCGTCAAGACGGTCAGATTGGGCCGATGACGCACGGGAGCGAGAAAGGCCGCCGCGCTGGAATGGCGCAGACCGCCTTGCTGCGTCACTTGATAAAGCCCCACCCCGGACTGCGCGGCGCCGTTGAAGTCGGTGTTGCGGTCGAGTCCGTAGGACACTCCGGCTTCGATGAATACGTCGGTCAACACATTGTGGTGGCGCAAATCGCTGACCCCGAGCGCGCCGTCATCGCCATGGAACGCGTCTGCCCCGCGTGTGTTGTGCTCCATCGCGCGGAACAGCGGCAACACAGCATCCCAGGACCAGGCTGGTTCACCCGTCGCGTCAGCCCAGCGGTCATAGTCCTGCGGCGCACCCCGGACGTAACACATGGCGTTGATGGCGCTGGAACCTCCCAGCACCTTTCCCCGGGGCCACCATAGCCTGCGGTTGTTCAACTGCGGCTCGGGCTCGGTGGTGTAACCCCAGTTGAAGCGCTTGTGCCCCGCCAGTTTGGCGATGCCCGCAGGCATGCGGAGATAGGGATGCCAGTCCGCCCCGCCGACTTCAATCAGCAACACCCGGCACGCCGGGTTGGCGCTGAGGCGGTTTGCCAGCACGCAACCTGCAGAACCTGCGCCGACAATGACGAGATCAAACTGCATGGCGCTGTCCGTTGTGATCAGCGGATGGTTTGATTCAGCGCCTGAATGCCCTGAATCAGGCCGGAATATTCTGTGCTGAGAGCCGCCCACGGATCGGAGCCACTGCCCCCCTGATCGGTGAGATACACATAGCCAACTCCCTGTTGAAACAGGCTGGTCAGCGTGGTGGCCTGGGTCTGGGGCAAGTTGCCGATGCCCAAAGCCAGATAGCCAAATTTGCTGGGTGCGTAACTGCTCAGGGCGGACGGCGCCGGGGGCAAATTCAGGTCGGCGCTCTCGTGCATGACCGTGATGTCTGCGGTGTTGGCAATGGACAGGTCAGGATAGGTTCCGGGGTTGATGGCCACCAAGGCCGGCTTGCCGCTGGGGGGCGCAATGGTCTGCCGGACCGTAGACGCCGCGGTGGCGTAATAACTCGCCAGGCTCGCCTGGTTCGACACCTCGTCAAAAAATACTCCGTCCACGCCGTAGCACTGCGCGTAGGTCTGCACGTCCTGCCGCACCAACGCCGGATCGCGCTGGCCGTAGGTTGTGTGGACATACCCGAGCACCGTCACGCCGGCCATTTGCAGTTGAGCGATTGCCTGCTGAAATGCGAGCAGATTGGCAGACGGTGGCGTGCTGCAAGCGACCGGGCCGTTGCTCGGGTTGATGACGGCGATGGTTGGCACGGCTGCGGCATTTGCGGCAACCGCGGTCCACGCGGGATTGGGCGCTGTGGTGCGCGTGGCGCCGCTCCCGCTGCTGACGAGCGGATACCCATAGAGGGGGACGAGCACGCCCATCGGGGCTGTGCGTCTGAGTGCAATGGTGACAGGTTGCGGGTTTGACGCACTGGCCACCGGACTGACAGCGCTTGCGCTTCCGCCCCCGCAGGCAGCCAGCAGCATGCTCGCCCCAACTGCGGCTGCAATCCAGTGGAATCTCGTTTTATGCATCAAGCCGCCCCCCTTTGCGCGAACCATGCCAGCCGAACAGTTCATTCCCCGCCAGCGCCAGAAGCACCAGAGCCCCGCCGATCAGTGTGCCACTGCCCGGTTGCTCGCCCGCGCCAATCCAGGCCCAGAAGATGCCGAACACAATTTCCAGCAGACCGAGCAGGCCGACCTCCGCCGGAGCCAGAC
>JAQTVS010000381.1 GCA_028706735.1 Thiomonas sp. | reverse complement strand
AGCGCGCATCCAGAGAAATCATATTGCTTGTGCCGTCCTCGTTTGGATCCGACTCACTTCCTTGGCAAGGAAAGCCATGACCAATGTGTACCAACTTAAACGCGGCATGCTGTCCAACTATTTGCGTCAGGAATTGCGTAGCCCCTCGGTTACTATGGCGTTTGCGTAAGTCCTAAGACATATTCAATTTCTAAGGTGCTGAATATTAAAGAGAAATTTCATGAAGACAACGAGTGATTTACAATATTCGGATGCGATGAAATAGTTTTTTCGATAGTGTTGCGACAGGGTGCGAAAATCAGTTTCATTTTGATGTCATTATTACAATCAGTCGCCTTGCAAAAAGGGCTGAATGCCGAGTTTCGACGTCATTCAGACATTGCGACTGTGGGATGTCGCTGCCGTTGCGGTAGGCCGTCCCGTTGCTCGTAGCGCTCGATGCCCAGCCCGGCCGTGCTGATCTCTGGCTTGCGGTTCAACACCAGATCGCCGTTGGGGAACAGGTCGCGCGTCACCGCGTTTCCATTTCCAGCGTTTCGCGCTGTCGTGGGTTGAGCCGCAGATCGAATCCGCCCCGCTTGGCCATGCCGCCCATGCGGATGCGCTGACCATCGCCGCTCACGCCGCCGATGGTCTGGCCGCAGCGGAACTCCACGCTCAGCGCGCGCCCAGATCAAGGGGCTATTCTTGTCACAACATGCGCAAGGAGAGCCCCATGACAGACGAACAGAACCCGCAGCCGCCGGGAAGCGGGAATAACCGGCCCAAGATCAATCCCAAGGCGCAGGTGCATCTGGGCTACTGGCTGCTGGCCATTAGCTTGATGTTCCTGGTGCAGAGCCTGTGGTCGTCCTACACCAATGTGCAGACTGTGCCTTACAGCGAGTTCCAGGCGTATCTGAAAGACGGCCGGATCAAGGATGTGGTGATCGGCGACCAGACCATCACCGGCACGCTGAAATCGCCCGACGCAAATGGCAAGACGCTGGTGGTTGCGGTGCGTGTGGCGCCGCGCCTGGCCAGTGAACTGCAGCAGTACGGCGTGACCTATTCGCAGCGCTATACCGATACCTGGCTGTCCAACATTCTGTCCTGGGTCTTGCCTGCCCTGGTGTTCGTCGGCGTGTGGTTTTTCCTGGTGCGCAAATTTGCCGATAAGGCCGGCGGCATGGGCATGGGCGGGTTCATGTCCATCGGCAAGAGCCGCGCCAAGGTCTACATGGAAAACCGCACCGGCGTGACCTTTGCCGATGTGGCCGGGGTGGACGAAGCCAAGGCTGAGCTGGAAGAAGTGGTGGACTTCCTCAAGCATCCTGCAGAGCACAGCCGCTTGGGCGCGCGCGCGCCCAAGGGCGTGCTGCTGGTCGGGCCTCCGGGAGTGGGCAAGACGCTGCTGGCGCGTGCCGTGGCGGGGGAGGCTGGGGTGCCGTTCTTTTCCATCAGCGGCTCGGAGTTCGTGGAAATGTTCGTCGGCGTGGGCGCTGCGCGGGTGCGCGATCTGTTCGAGCAGGCGCGCGAGAAGGCGCCAGCCATCATCTTCATCGATGAACTCGACGCGCTGGGCCGCGCCCGCGCGGCGGCGCCGTTCGGCGGCGGGCATGACGAAAAGGAGCAGACGCTCAACCAGTTGCTGGTCGAACTCGACGGCTTCGACTCCAGTTCCTCGCTGGTGATTCTCGCGGCGACAAACCGGCCGGAAATTCTCGACTCGGCTTTGCTGCGCGCCGGGCGGTTTGACCGCAGGTGCTGGTGGAGCGGCCGGACAAGATCGGGCGGGTGCAGATCCTCAAGGTGCATGTGAGCAAGATCCGGCTCGACCCGGGTGTCGATCTGGAGCAGGTTGCGGCGCTCACGCCGGGGTTTTCCGGCGCGGATCTGGCCAATCTGGTGAATGAAGCCGCCTTGCTGGCCACGCGCGAAAACGCGCAGACCGTCACCCTGTCACATTTCACCCGCGCGGTCGAGCGCATCGTCGCCGGGCTGGAGAAAAAGAACCGCTTGCTCAACCCGAAGGAACGCGACATCGTGGCGCATCACGAAATGGGGCACACCCTGGTGGCCATGACTCTGCCCGGCAGCGATGCGGTGCACAAGGTGTCCATCATCCCGCGCGGCATCGGCGCACTTGGCTACACCATCCAGCGGCCCACCGAGGACCGCTACCTGATGACCCGCGAGGAGTTGCAAAACAAGATGGCAGTGCTGATGGGCGGCCGGGCCGCCGAGCATCTGGTGTACGGGCACTGGTCCACCGGCGCGGCGGACGATCTGGCCAAGGTCACCGATATTGCGCGCAATATGGTCACGCGCTACGGCATGGCGGAGACGCTGGGCGGCGTCAGTCTGGAAGAGAGCCACCCCTCGTTGCTGGGCGCACCCACGCTGCCGCCGCAACACGAATACAGCGAGCAAACCGCGCGGGAGATCGACTGCGCCGTGCGCGAACTGGTGAATGACGCCTTCAACCGGGCGCAGGACATCCTGCAGAAAAAACGCGCCCTGCTCGACGAAGGCGCACGCCAGTTGCTGGAAAAAGAGACACTGACCGAAGCGGAGATCAAGGCGCTGATGCAAAACGCGCCAGCTCACACCACAGCCAACGCCACAGCAGCCACAGCGTCCGCCTGAACCGCGGCCCCCGTCAGGCCGGGTGGGAGTGCAGGACTTTTGGCGGGCTGGCGGGTCGGTCGTAACGGTCGATTCCCAGGCCCGCGATGCTGATCTCGGGTTTGCGGTTCAGCACCAAATCGCTCACCACGCGACCCGAGCCGCAGGCCATGGTCCAGCCCAGCGTGCCGTGGCCGGTGTTGAGGAACAGGTTGCCATAGCGGGTTGCGCCGACGATGGGCGTGCTGTCGGGCGTCATGGGGCGCAGGCCGGTCCAGAAGTCGGCACTGGCCAGATCGCCGCCGGGGAACAGGTCGCGCGTCACC
>JAQTVS010000060.1 GCA_028706735.1 Thiomonas sp. | reverse complement strand
CAGCCGAGGGCGAACCAATCCGCGCGGCGTCAAACGCAAGATGAGCAACTACAAACTCCGCCATCGCGGCGAAGCGCTCCATCAACGCCATCAGCCGCAGCCGACGCTACGTATCTGAACAGTATTGCCGCTAGGCCTGTCGGGCCGTAGAAGGGATTCATCAGCGCCTGTGTGGATACGGCGCCAACCTGACTTCGCGTATGAACGCACAGGCTGCCTACGGCAAAAAAGCGGCTGGCGATCGCGACACCGAAACTGCCATCTTCATCACGCGCTAGGATGGACCAAGTCATAAATTTTTCGTACGGCTCTCGGTTTATGTTTTTTAACGATTCGGGGAGCGAGCAGGTTCTTTGAATCTGCATTGCAGCAGCTTCAAAGTCAAAGCAAAGTCCATGCCTAGTCTCCCGCCCTTGGTTCCGCGCAAGGAGGTAGCCGTTGGCCGGAGATTTGCTTCAATGTGAGATTCCACGTTCTGCTGCCAAATGTTCCAAGTTGGGCAAGCTATGGCGCTGTGCAGGGCGCACTGCGCAGTTTGATCAGCATGTTTACTCCTTAGCATTTCAACCCCGCGCGGGACCTGGTGTGGGTTTACGCCGGGATGACCGAATACGCATTGGTGCGAGCATGCGGCGGTTACTCAGAGGCCCGCTGCCGCGCCATCGCTGCGCGGGTCGGCTGCGCCTTCGATGCGCCCACCGGGGTGACGGACCAGGGCGCCGGCGTGGCCCATGGTGTCGCTGAAGGCCTGGTCGAGCACCTCGACGTCGTGGCCGGCGGCGCGCAGGGCTTGCACCAGCGCGGGATCAAAGCGGTTCTCCAGTTTCAGGTTTGTGCTGACGTCGCCCCAGGTGCGGCCAAGCAGCCAGCGCGGTGCGGTGATGGCTTGTTGCAGCGGCTGTCCGAATCGCGCATAGCGCGTGAACACGGCAGCTTGCGTTTGAGGCTGCCCCTCTCCACCCATGGTGCCGTAGGGCATGACGCGACCGTCGTCGAACAATGCGAGAGCCGGATTCAAGGTATGAAACGGCTTGCGGCCCGGCTCGAGGGCATTGAGGTCTGCAGGATCCAGCGAGAAGCTGATTCCTCTGTTCTGCCAAGTGATTCCCGTATCGCGGAGCACCACGCCTGATCCGAACTCCCAATAGGTGCTCTGGATGAAACTGACAGCGCAGCCGTCCCGGTCGATCGCTCCCATCCAGATGGTGTCGCCCGGCGCTGCGGGTTCAGGCCAAGGAAGGGCGACAGCTGGATCGATTTTCCGCACGGCGGCATTCAGCGCGTCGCTGGTCAGCGATCGAGCAGGGTCTGCAGGCACGCGTTCAGGGTCAGTGACAACGCGGTTGCGCTCGCGGAACGCCTGCTTGGTCGCCTCAATCAGCCCATGGAGGTGCGCAAAGCGCTCGCCTTCGGTGGCCGGAATGTCAAGCCGCTCGAACAGCCCGAGAATCATCAGGGAGGCGAGGCCCTGAGTCGGGGGCGGCAGGTTGTAGACAGTGGAGTCATTGAGTCGGACGGATAAGGGTTTGACGAATTTTGCGGAATATGAGGTGAGATCCGAGGTCCGAACCGGACTGCCCAGAAGTTCCAGCTCCGCGCCAATGCGTAGGGCCAGGCTTCCGCGGTAGAAGTCGTCCAGCCCCCGTTCGGTCAAAGTGGATAGAGTGACGCTCAAGGCGGGCTGTCTCAACACAGCGCCGCGCCGGGGGACTTCGCCTTGCACGAGAAAGACGTCAGAAAAGCCGGGAGCATCTTTCAAGCCATCGAGCTTTTGCCGGGTGAGGTCTTCCTGACTGGCTGTGACGACGATCCCATCTCGCGCATGACGAATACCATCTCGCAAGAGGCGGCTCAAGGGCATGGGGGACTTAGACCAGGTGCGTGCATATTCGAGAGCTTTGTCCCAGCCGCTCACCGTGCCAGCGACTGTCAACGCAGCCCCAGGGCCACGTGGTGGAATGGCATCCATTCCCTGATAGAACTGATGAGTTGCCAATCGGGCGGCGAAGCCACTGGCATCAATTGCCACAGGTTCGTGCCCAGGTCGATGAATGAGCCAAAAACCATCGCCGCCAATGGAATTCATGTGGGGATAAACCACAGCGATGGCGGCGGCTGCAGCAACCATCGCCTCCACGGCGTTGCCACCATCGAGGAGGACATCGCGGCCGGCCTGGGCCGCCAAGTGATGGGGCGCGACGACCATTCCGCCAAGAGCATTCAGAGTATTGAGCATGGGATGGAAAATGTTGGGTGCTGAACGCAACGCGGTCGAGTACCAGTGAACGCTGTAGAAAAAGATGGGGTCAACGGGAGCACGCTTTCTTTGCGCGCATCGGCCTGATCTGCACCAGGACGGCGGCAGCAACAGCCAAAAGGGGCAGGGCTATCGCCATTCCGGTGGCATACAGCAATAAAACAGCCGTCATCGCGGCGCCGCATCCGTACACCAAGAAGGCCAGAAGTTGACGCTTTGCGGTGAAGATCGAAATCGATCCGCGCCGCATGCCTGCATGCATCAGCGTCATGACCAGGCTGGTCAGGGTGCTGGTAAAGACCACAGTCGGTATGCCGTCGAGATTGACTTTTCTGGCCGCAACGCTCTGCACGCCCATGCCAATGGCTGAGGTCGCAATCAGGCAGTAGAGCCACGCCCCGTTCAGAGGAAAGCCGACTATTTGCCATTGAGCAAAAAATGCCCCCAGAAAAACCGCTTCAATGCAAAGGAGCATCAGCAGATCGCGATGTGCATTCCGCAGAGGAATGACCGCCCCGAGTGCGACGCCGGTGATATACCCGGCCAGTGCAACGATGGAGTGGATGGCGGCGAACAGATTGCCCTGGCCCAGCGCCAAGCCCAGCAGGGCCGTATTGCCGGTCATGGCAGAGGTGAACACTTGCTGCAGCTTGACGAAGGCGATGACATCCGTTGCGCTGGAAGCAATGGCCAACAGCCCCAGGATCAGATCTCTTCGATCAAAGCGCTCCGATTCAGGGGCTTTGGCGTTCATCGGCCTGGCTTACTTCGCTGCGCTCACGGCATCTGCAACAAGTGCGGGCTCCGTCGTCCGCGCCAGGTAGCGCGAGCGCATGGACTTCAGCACGAAGAAGGCCAGCAGCGCAGCTGTCAGGTCCAGTGCAATCATCAGACCAAAGACTGGCACCCAACTTCCTGTCGCCTGGTGAACGAGTGCGGCGATCGGCCCCCCCAGAATCGAGCCAATCCCCTGTGCCATATAGAGGAAGCCATAATTTGTCGTGGCATGGCGGGTGCCGAAGGTGTCCGTCAGCGTCGAGGGGAAGAGAGAAAAGATCTCCCCCCAACCAAAGAACACGATGCCAGACAGCAGCACGAACCAAAGCGGGTCCTCGCGCAGACCCAGCCAGGCGAACATGGCAATAGCCTCCAAGCCGAATGCAAGGGCCATGGTGTGCTCGCGGCCGATGCGATCAGAGACCCAGCCAAAGAGCGGACGCGTCAGTCCGTTGGTGAAGCGGTCTATGGTCAAGGCGAGCGGCAAGGCAGCCATGCCCCAGACCAGGACGTTGGCAACGCCGAAGTCTTTCGCGAAAGCACCCATCTGCGAAATCACCATCAGGCCGGATGTGGACATCATGGTCATCATGACGAACATCAGCCAGAACACGGGGGTTTTCAGCATGGCGCCCGGGCCAACTCCCGTTGATTTTTGCGGGCCCTGCTTGGTTGACGCTGCGGACTCACTGGGGGGGGGTTTGAGCCCTTGCGCGGCAATCAGGCCGACCGAGCCAATGATGTAACCAAACAGCGTCAGCGTTTGCGCATAGCCGACAGAAGCCAAGCTGGAGGAGATCGGGAAAGTCGTCAAGATCGCGCCGAATCCGTAGCCCGCAGCCACCATGCCCACAGCGAAGCCGCGTCGCTCCGGAAACCAGCGCACCATCAGGCCGACCACGCCCACATAAACAATGCCGGTGCCCAATCCGCCGAGCAGGCCGTAGCTCAAATACAGGTCGCTCACGCTATGGGCGTTTGCGGAGAGCACCCAGCTCGCACC
Source organism: Thiomonas sp. (assembly GCA_028706735.1). GTDB lineage: Bacteria > Pseudomonadota > Gammaproteobacteria > Burkholderiales > Burkholderiaceae_C > Thiomonas. The sequence goes on along the minus strand of JAQTVS010000060.1, from coordinate 7,633 downwards.
AGTGAGAATGGCGCCGAGCGACAGAAGGAGGCGCGGGCCGAAGCGGTCCACCAAAAATCCCTGAAAGGGCGAGAAGAAGGTCTGCAGAACGATCAGGATGGAAAAAGTCACCTGCAGTTGAGCAAGGCTTCCACCGACTTGACCCAGCAGGGGTTTTGTGAACAGCGCCCAGACATATTGCGGGCTGGAAATGGCCATCATGCACAAAACGCCGAGGGCGAGTTGGATCCAGCGTCCCTTGAGGTCGGTGCTCGAGGCGAGCAAGGTTTGCTGCGGAGTAGAAATGGCAGACATGAGGACTCCTTGAAGAAGTTGTGTGCGGTGAAGGCGCGGACTTCCATTCGTCGTGCTTGTGCAATATGGCGTCCCGTTACATGCCCGGTAGGCACAACGGATTGCGACAAGCTCTGAATGCTTTGAGATAGGGGCGTAGCGCGAGCCATCGCTGGCGTATGACGACGTCGGCGCTAGAAGAAAGAGGCTGGTGCTGGTGACATGGCGGGCTCCGAGAGTGAGGGAATAATGGCAAAGCACGGAAGTAAGCGGTGTCGCTTATCTCCCGGGCTTTTATCCCTCCGTGGAGCCTCTTGGAGAGGCCGGGCGGCTCTTGGACCAGACACTTCGTGCAGAAGCCGGAACCCTAGCCACCCTGTCAAACGCAAATCAACAATTGGCGTGCCACCACCAATTCCGTGCGTAGGGTTACATGCAAAGTTCATGCCACATTCAGCAAGCTTTGCTCCCCAGAAAAAACCGCCAGAAAGGCGGCATGTTGCGTCGCCCTGTGATGCCGATGCAGTGCAGGGCGCCCACAGTTGGGGCAATCAACGCACAGCCGTGAGGCGCGCTGCGGCAAGCGCAAGCGCGCCGGTCGGCGAGGCCAGTTCTTCGAGGATGGAGAAATGGTGATGGCCGTCAAGGCGCTCCAATGCGTGCACGTCCGGGCGCTGCGATTGAAGAGTCTGAAAGTAGGAGACAGACTGACGCTGCAACTCGGCCAACTCGCTTCCGCCGTAGGCAATCAGCAAGGGTTTGCCGGACGCAGGAAGCGCAATCGGGCTGTTGCGCACGACCGCGTCTTCGTCCAAGACAATTTGGCACGTTGCAGTGAAGGTCAAAAAAGGTCAATTTTTTGAAGAGTAAAACTTACTCAAATTGAGGGGTCATTTGGTCGAAGGCGGTGCTAGGCGGCGTTGATCTGACACTTTTTGTATATAAAAACATTCGTAGATCATTGTTTTATAACGATTAAACTCGCTTTACGACAATGCTGACCACGGCTGCGTGAGACATGTCAGGGGCGTCCATCCCATTGCTTACATTCCATCGTCCGATCCATGCGCATCGGCTCACGCAGGCCACCGGGTAATATGAAACCGATTTGTCCGCCGCGTTGCTCGGTTCGTCACAAGCGCCGACCAACGCTCTGGACAAGTCTCCCAGCGCCGCCCAGCCTTCGATCGATTGTGCCCATGTCCGTCCCCGCGATCACCCTGCAGCCCCCTGTCCCTGGCAAACCGCTGAGCAAACAGCAAAAGGCCTTCAACACCCTGGTCAGCAAGATTCACCGCGCCCGCAATCGTCTTCAGCAATGGCACGATGCGATGCAGCGTGCGGCCCAGGCACAGGCTGCGCAGATCGACCCCAAGATGCGCGGCCTCAACGTGATGCGCAAAGAACTCTTGCTGGCTCTGGACGGCATGCAAGCCGATCCTCGGTACAACAAGACCGACCACAAGCGCCTGCGCGCCATGATCGACGCGCTGGGGCATGCCTGCCTGAGCATTCAGCACGACGCGGAAATCGAGGCGATCCTGAATCGGCAGCGTGCACCAGCGCCTGAGCAACAAGAATCGGGGATGGACGACCTGTTTGGCTTTGACAAGTTCAGTCAAACCAATACGCAGGAAACGCAGGAAGCCGACGCGCCGGAGGTCGATGGCTTCGACGCGGAGACTGACGACAGCGCCGGATTTCACCAACGGCACCTGAACGACGTGGAGAAGCGGCCGCGAGACGCCCAAGCCCCGTCCCTGCGCGCCATCTATCGCAAGCTCGCCAGCGCCCTGCATCCTGACCGCGAGTCTGACCCCGAAGAGCGTGCGCGCAAGACCGCCTTGCTTCAACGCGCCAATAAGTCTTACAAAAACGGTGACCTCCTTGCCCTGCTCGGCCTGCAACTTGAAATCGCCATGGTCGACGCCGCCCATCTCTCTGCCCTGGATGACGCGCAGATCAAGGACTATGCCCGGGCGCTCAAAACCCAGCTTGCTGGCCTGGAGGAGGAGATCACGCTGATTGAGCATGAGCTGCACCTCAACATGCCCTTCGCTGCATCCGCAGGGAAGCTCGATCCCCGCGCGATCGACACCCTGATCGAAGATGAACTCGATGCCCTGGAGAGGGTCGAGGGCGAATTGAAGTCGGTGCTTTCGCGCAAAGCTGAAGTCCGGTTTATGAAGTCCTGGCTGCGTGAGCAAGAGCGCGCCAGCCAAGCCCTGGCCGAGGAGAGCTGGGATGAGGCATTGGCCGCGTTTGAAGACTTTCTCGCCGAGGAGCTCAGTCCCCGTCGTCGCCGTCGTCGATGAGCACTCCCGAGCAAACTGAACGCCTGTCAGTGCCGTCGAACGCGTCACTTTTCACAGCGAACAGAATGGCTTTGCCCTGCTGCGCGTGAGAGTTCGCGGACAGCGAGGACTGACGACCGTGGTGGGCTCAGCCGCCAGCATCAGTCCCGGCGAGCAGATCGAATGCGTCGGCCACTGGAGCCGCGATGCCCAGCACGGCCTGCGGTTTCGCGCCCGCCAAAGTCTGTGAATTTGTCTGGGTGCTGCTGCGCGTCTACGGCTTCCCGCCAGCCGACGCGGCCAGCGCGATGCGGGCAACTACTGGCTGCCGCGCGGTCATGCTGTGCGGATCCTGGCCGATCAGAATCGCACCTTGGCAACAACAGTTATGAGCGCCCCCAGGGCCGGGCTGCACCCAGCCCGCCCCCCGTGGGGGTCAAGGAAACTTGGGGCGGCCCTGCGTTTCCTTGAGAGATGGAGCCGTCAGCTACCGCATCGGACGACGGCCGAAATTTGTCGAACTGTTGATCTGCATCACTCGTCCGAGCCTAAACCCTTACGGATTCAAGCGGAACGAAAGCAAGAATCACGCTGAAATGGCGCCGTCAAGATTGCGGCGCCCGGCGCGAGCAAGCATGGCCAATTGGGGGTTCGCGCCGATTTCACAATTGGCCTATCTGTACCACCCCCGAAAGGAGTTCCCGATGAGCGTCGTGCTCGACCCGGTGCATGCCCCCACGCATGAAGCTGCCCATGTCCATGACCATCCGCATGGATGGAGGCGCTGGCTGTTCTCGACGAACCACAAAGACATCGGCACGATGTACCTCATCTATGCCCTGGTGATGCTGTTTGTGGGCGGGGTGCTGGCTCTGGCGATTCGCACCGAACTGTGGAGGCCCGATGTGTGGCTGCTCAATCCAGAGCTGTTCAATGCGTTCGGCACCATGCATGGCCTGATCATGATTTTCATGGCGGTGATGCCGGCGCTCACCGGATTAGCGAACTGGATGATCCCGCTGCAAATTGGCGCGCCCGACATGGCCTTCCCGCGCCTGAACAACCTCAGCTTCTGGCTGCTGGTGCCCGCTGCCGCACTGGGAGTGGCCTCCTTTCTCGTGCCAGGCGGCGCTCCTGGCATAGGCTGGACGCTGTACCCGCCTCTGAGCCTGCAGCAGGGCATGGGCATGGATTTGATTATCTTTGCCGTCCATCTGCTGGGGGCGTCCAGCATTCTGGGGTCGATCAACATCATCGTCACCATTCTGAACCTGCGTGCGCCGGGCATGACCTTGATGAAAATGCCGATGTTCTGCTGGGCTTGGCTGATCACGGGTTATCTGCTCATTGCCGTCATGCCGGTGCTTGCAGGGGCGGTGACAATGACGCTCACTGATCGACATTTCGGCACGAGTTTCTTCACCGCCACAGGCGGTGGTGATCCGGTGCTCTATCAACATCTGTTCTGGTTCATGGGCCACCCAGAGGTCTATATCCTGATCCTGCCGTCGTTTGGCGTGATGAGTTCTGTGGTGCCCGCGTTCTCGCGCAAGCGGTTGTTTGGTTATTCGTCCATGGTCTATGCCACGGCGTCCATTGCCATCCTGTCTTTCCTGGTCTGGGCGCACCACATGTTCACGGCGGGCATGCCCACGGTGGGGCAGTTGTTCTTTATGTACGCCACCATGCTGATCGCGGTGCCCACGGGGGTCAAGGTGTTCAACTGGATTGCCACCATGTGGCGCGGCTCGCTCTCGTTCGAGACGCCGATGTTGTTTGCCGTTGGTTTCATCATCGTGTTCACCATAGGTGGCTTCACCGGGCTGATGCTCGCCATGGTGCCCATCGACACCCAGGTGCACAACACCTACTTCGTCGTGGCGCACTTCCACTACACCATGGTCGCCGGCACACTCTTTGCCATCTTCATGGCCTTCTATTACTGGTCGCCCAAGTGGACCGGCACCATGTACAACGAAACCGCAGGAAAAATCCATTTCTGGCTGTCGATGATTGGCTTCAATATCACCTTCTTTCCGCAGCACTTTCTGGGGTTGGCGGGCATGCCGCGCCGTTACATCGCCTACCCGGTGCAATTCACCGACTTCAACCAGATCTCCACGGTTGGCGCATGGATCTTCGGTCTGGCTCAGGTGTATTTTGTTTTCGCCGTGGTGATTCCGGTGCTCCGCGGCCAAGGCGAGAAGGCGCCACAGCGTCCTTGGGACGGAGCGGAAGGATTGGAATGGGAAGTGCCTTCGCCGGCGCCATTTCACACCTATGAAACCCCGCCGCGTCTCAGCGCAGATGCAATGCGGGTGCTTGGCGCCGAGTAAGGACGAGGAACGCAACCAAGATCGGCTCCGATGTTGCGCGAAATCAGTCCTTGTGCGGTCTGCAATCGGAAGCATTGCGGACTGTTGGATCTCAGTCGTGGGCTGCGGCAGGAGCCCGAGATCCGCATTCGTACGGAGGCGTTTTGCCCGGATGCAAAGATCCCCGTCACTGGAGGCTGTCTGCTGACGGTGAAGTCCGGGGCGGTGAAAATGATGTGCCATGGCCCGCGTGGACCGGCCATGGTGATTGATTTCCTCTTGCCAGGCGACATGATCGGGTTGGAAACCCTGACCGATGCGGAGGATACGGGCGTGGACTATCGTGCCACGGCGTCGGCGGCCACGATTTGTCGGGTTGGCATCGATGCTGCCGTGGACAAGCAGGCATCCTCGCAATTCTGCCATCGCCTGAGCGCAGAACTGGCCATGCGCATCCGTGCCAATTTCCACCACCGGCAAATCGTCACAGACTCCGCATGGGTGCGCATGGCGCATTACCTGCTGCAACTCACCCAGGCCGGTCGAGGGCAAGGGGGTTCGCAAGGCGTTGTCCTTCCCAATATCGCTCGGGCCGATATTGCCAGCTACCTGCATTTGCGGGCGGAAACCGTCAGCCGTGTCTTATCGAGCTTCCGTCAAAACGGTTGGGTACAAGGTCCGCTGCATCGCTTAGAAGTGATCGATGTGAATGCCCTTGCCGCATTGACCCAGCGCCCGGATACAACGAAACGAAGCGGCAGCACGGGTGAGCGGGCACATCATCCAAACCTGAAAGGTGAGCATGGATGACGCCCTTTGCACGCAAGAGAGCGTTCAAACACCATTTCCCAGCAGTCTGCTGATGCGTCCCATCTGGGAGTCCGGCGCCTGGGTCTGGCATTTTCGGCGCAATTGTTCCATCAGCCCCAGACAGCTCCTCACCGTGTTTTTCACGTTCGCCTTGTTCTCGGCGTTGCTTGCCGTGTTTTGCTGGAACCAGGGGGGACGACTCGCCGCACCGTTCGCGGCACTGGAGACCGCAGGCCTGGGATGGGCGCTACTGGTCTACGCGCGTCACGCGGCTAACTATGAGCGCATCGCCATCAGCGCGCAGGCCGTCGCGATTGAGTGGGTCCGAGGCGGGCGGGAGGGGCGCGTGGAATTCGATCCACGTCGCGTGCGCATTCAAATACAGCACCGCGGTCTGGTCCAGGTATCGGAGGGAAGCAAGGAGATTCTCATCGGCCGCTACCTGCGATCAGAACGGCGCCAATCTTTAGCTCGCGATTTACGCCGGGCCATTTTGCTGACTTGACCCGGGACCGTCCGAGCGGCAGTTCTTCTTTTTGCGGCACTGGGAATTGTGATGATGGTCTACGCCTGCCACGTTCTATCTTGATCAGTACCCTCAAATTCAGATACGTCCGGCATCACCGGGGTTCATGCTTGGAGCGGTCCTGCGTTTTTGAGATTTACGGCGGCACGCTTTAACAAAGAGGCATAGGCGCCGACGCCGATCTAGATTGGTGACTTGTCGGATTTGTTGTAAACCTGCCAAATCCTGATTGCTGAAAAGATTGATAAGTGATTGAAATATAGGGAGTAAATTCCGGCGATCGGCTGGCACTGTTCGTGCATTGATCCTCCTGACCCCAACACGCGGAGGCGGGAATGTCCACAATGCTCAAGCAGAAAATCGACCAGGTGTTCGAAGAGCCTGGATGTGACAAGAACCAGGCGAAGGACGCCAAGGAGCGCAAGAAGGGTTGCACCAAGCAACTGACGCCGGGAGCTGCCGCCGGTGGCTGCGCTTTCGATGGAGCCAAGATTGCCTTGCAGCCCATTGTGGACGTGGCCCATCTGGTCCATGGGCCGATCGCCTGCGAAGGCAATTCCTGGGATAACCGCCATAGCGCCAGCAGCGGTTCACAGATCTACCGCACTGGATTCACCACCGACATCAACGAGCTCGACGTCGTGTACGGGGGGGAGAAGCGGCTGTTCAGGGCGGTGCGCGAGATTCTCGACAAGTACGACCCGCCCGCTGTCTTCGTCTATCAAACCTGCGTCACCGCGTTGATCGGCGATGACATCGAGGCGGTCTGCAAGCGCGCGAGCGAGAAGTTCGGCAAGCCGGTGATTCCGGTCAACGCGCCGGGATTTGCCGGGCCGAAAAATCTGGGCAACAAATTGGGCGGCGAGGCCTTGCTCGACTATGTCATCGGCACCCGCGAGCCTGAGTTCACCACACCCTACGACATCAACATCATCGGCGAATACAACCTGGTGGGCGAGTTGTGGCAGGTCAAGCCTTTGCTCGATGCGCTGGGAATCCGCATCCTGGCGTGCATCTCCGGCGACGGCCGCTACAACGAGATCGCCGCCAGCCACCGCGCCCGGGCGACGATGATGGTGTGTTCCAAGTCGATGATCAATATCGCGCGCAAGATGGAGGAGCGCTGGGGAATTCCCTTTTTCGAGGGCTCGTTCTACGGCATTTCCGACATGAGCCACACCCTGCGGGAAATCGCCCGTCTGCTGGTCGAGCGCGGTGCGCCCGAGGAACTGCTCGGCCGCACCGAAAAGCTGATCCGGGTCGAGGAGGCGCGCGCCTCGGAGCGCATCCGCGCCTACCGCGAGCGGCTGTCGGGAAAGCGGGTGCTGCTGATCACCGGCGGGGTCAAGAGCTGGTCGGTGGTTTCGGCCTTGCAGGAGGCCGGGCTCGACGTGGTGGGCACCAGCGTGAAGAAG
>JAQTVS010000380.1 GCA_028706735.1 Thiomonas sp. | reverse complement strand
CAGTCGGGGTCGCGCAGCAGCGCACGAATCAGCGGCGGGTGCGCGTCAGGCATCGCCCGCCTCCGCAACCTCCTCCATCTGCCAACGGATTGGCAGGTCTTCGCGCCGCCGGTTCAGGGCGTTCAACACCACAAGGGCGGCGTAAGCGTCATTGGCCGCATAGCTCAGTTGCCTGTCGTTCAGTTGCGCAGCCGCCCAATTCGAGGTGGTGATGCGTTTGGATTTATGGAACTTCTGCCGCAAGGCGAGTCCGACCGCCGCCCTGACCCCGGTCGAGCTGCCGTAACCCTCCTTGCGGAACACATGGTTCAAGTCCAGTACCGCCGCAAGCCTTACGCCCAGCTTGCGATGGATATGCGCATGATCGGACTGTAGGCCGAAGCCCACTTTGAGCACGGCTTCCGATTGCAGGAGTTCGACAACCCAGGGCAGACACGCGGGACGGTTGAGCTGAAAAATGAACGCCTTATCCTGAATGGCGAATTGCACGACATGCGGTCCCTCGCTGACATCGCCCCGATTGAAGGTTGGCTTCGATTCGGTATCGAAGCCAACCACGCCTGCCGCAAAGATCTCGGCACGCGCCGACAACAATTCGTCGCGAGTGTCCGGCACGACTATCTGCGTCAGCGTCAGCGCCCTGAAGGGCGGCATCAGCATCGTTTCGGCCTTGCTGGGGGTGGATTGATGGGTCACGGATAGAGCCTTGTATGTAAAGGGGATGTCTCTTCATTCCTGGGAAGACTTGAGCGCCAGCGCGTGCTGATACAGCTCGCTGCGGTTCGCGCCGGTGATCTTTGCGGCGAGTTGGGCGGCCTGCTTGAGCGGCAGCGCTTCCAGCAACAGATGCAAGGTGCGCAGGGCTTCGGCAGACAAGCCCTCTTCCGGCTCGGCGCCGGAGACCAGCACCACGAATTCGCCGCGCTGCTGGTTGTGGTCAGATTCCAGCCAGGCCTGCGCATCGGTCAGTTTGCAGGCATGGATGGTCTCGAACAATTTGGTGACTTCGCGCGCCAGCACGATCTGCCGCTCCCCGCCCAGCACGGCGCACAGGTCGGCAACGCATTCGACGATGCGGTGCGGCGCTTCATAGAACACCAGCGTGTAGGGATGGCCACTCAGTGCTTGCAGGGCGGTGCGCCGCGCGGCGGATTTGTTGGGCAGGAAGCCGTAGAACAGAAAATGCGGCGCACTCAGGCCGGAGGCCGACAAGGCGGCGATCGCGGCGGAAGCGCCCGGCACTGGGATGACGCGCAACCCCGCCGCCAGCACGGCCTGTACAAGCAGCGCACCGGGGTCGCTGACCGCTGGCGTGCCCGCGTCGCTGACGAAAGCCACGCTCTGTCCCGACTGTATCCACGCGACCAATTTTTCCGCTGCACCGCGTTCGTTGTGCTGATGCACTGCAATCAGCTGTTTGGCAAAAATTCCGTGATGTTTCAGCAGATGGGACGTGTTGCGCGTGTCTTCCGCCGCGACCACCTCCGCGCCCGCCAGCACGTCGAGCGCGCGCAGGCTGATGTCGCCAAGATTTCCTATCGGGGTGGCAACTACATATAATGCGGCTTCCAACTTTTGGGGATGTAAATGATGCAACGTGTACTCCTTCTCCTGGCGACTTTGTTCGCACTATACGCCTGTGCTCCCGTAGCGGTGCACAAGCCTCCTGCCAAGGCCCACAAGCCTGTCCCTGTTCAAACTGCAGAAGCCGGCGTTACCAAGCAGCCTTCCGCACCCTTCACGACCGCCATCTCGAAACCCGCCGCAGTCGCTGTTGCCCCGACAATATCCCGCCCTCCCGTGGCACGGAACAAGAACGCAACATCGCATATCGCGCTGCTGTTACCCCTCCAGTCAGGCGTTTTTGGCGAAGCGGCGCGCACCGTGCAGCAAGGGTTCATGGCGGCCGCCAGCCTTGAGCCATACGGTTTGCCGGTAAGGGTTTACAGCAACTACGACGAGAACAACAGTGTCGCCAACGTGTACCGCGAAGCGCTGGCCAACGGCGCGCTTGCCGTGGTCGGTCCTCTGACACGCAACGGCGTCAAGATGCTGGCGGAAGTGCAAAATTTTCCCGTGCCGACGCTGAGCCTGAATGTCCCGGAAATACCGCCGGCCCATAATCTCTACTACTTCGGCATGGCGATAGACGCCGAAGCCCGCCAGGTGGCGCAACTTGCCAGACAGCAAGGCCATCAGCAAGCCATCGTGATTACCTCGAACGAATCCCTCTCGCGCCGCCAGCAACTTGCCTTTGAGGAGCAATGGACATTCTCGGGCGGCATCATCGTCCGGGAAATAGACTTCCATGGCGACAAGTCCGTATTTTCCGACATCGTCGCCAAGCCCGGCCTGATGGTGTTCTTTGCGACCGATGTCGAAAAGTCCCGCGAGATCCATCCTTTCCTGCCCAAGGAACTGGCGGCATACGCCACTTCGCAGATCTTTCTGGGCAATGATCAGGCGCTGATCAATTACGATCTGGACGGCATCCATTTTGTGGACATGCCCTGGCTGTTGCATGCGGATCAACCGGCCATGATGGCCTATCCGCGCGCCGAACTGCCGCTGACAGCAAACAATGATCGCCTGTACGCGCTGGGATTGGACGCTTACCGGCTGACGCAGTTGCTGTTGACTCATCAGGAGGCGGCCTTGCCGCTGGAGGGCGCGACCGGGCGTATCCGGCTCAACCATTCCCTGTTCCAGCGCGAGGCGCTTCCTGCCACTTTTGTGCAAGGCCGCGCACAAACATCGGATGCGCCCGCCGCACCCACCGTGCAAATGTTTCCCGGCCAGGTGGTGAACCCGGGTACGGCGGCGTCCGACGTACCCGAGACCACGGATGTGCCCACCTTGCAGTGAAGGCTGCTGGCGCACAAGCCGAACGGTGGGCAGCGGAATATTTGCAACGT
>JAQTVS010000379.1 GCA_028706735.1 Thiomonas sp. | reverse complement strand
TCGCCGTTGCCGCTGGCCGAACGCGCCAGGCCGGCGCTGCCGCGCAGGGCGCGCAGCACGCGTTCGACCACCTGTACCACATCGGCGATGCGTTCGCGCAGATATTCGTCGTCCATTTCGTCGAAACTGCGCGAGATCACGTCGAGCTGCGCGGTGAGCGCCCACTCGGCGTTGTAGCGGCGCTGGCGAATCCAGGTGATGGTGTCGAGCGCCATCTGCCGGTCATCGAGCAGCATTTTGTGCACATCGATGAACGCGGCCATTTCGGCCGGGGCATCGGGGGGCAGATCAGCCTTGAGGGTGTCGAGTTCGGCGCGCACGGCGCGGCGCGCGGCGCGCAGGCGCTCAATTTCCGCCTCTTCCGTGCCGGGGTCGACGAAGTAATGCGCCACGTCCAGCCGGGCCGAAGCGAGGATGACGGCACGCCCGATGGCCATGCCGCGAGAAACCGGAATACCGAACAGTTGAAGAGCCATGCGGCGATGGTAACGGGGGGCGCGGCGGCGCAAAACACCCTGCACCGCGCAATCAATCAATACCAGGCAGGCCAGCAAGGAGATGCGCGGCTCATTAAGCTACGCAGGCACTTTTGCGCCGCAGAGCGCGCGGTGTTTTCCCTGATCAATGCACTTTTCTCTGGAGTTCACCATGCACAAACTTGCACTATCCCTGGCCCTGCTCGGCTTTGCCGCCGCACCGGCATTTGCATCCACCATGCCGCACGAGCTCAAGATCGAGCTTGGCGCACAGAACAATTCCGGTGAAACCGGCTACGCACTGATCAAGCCCATGGGCAAGGGCATCGAAGTCATCGTCCATATCAAGGGCGGACCTAAAGGCGTGGCGCAGCCAGACCACATCCACCCCGGCACCTGCGCCAACCTTAACCCGGTTCCCAAGTATCCGCTGGAAAACGTGGTGGACGGCAAGTCAGTGACCAAGCTGCCAGGGGTGAGCATGGACGATCTGTTCAAGGAGCCCATGGCCATCAACGTGCATGAAAGCGCGCAGGATCTGAAGAAATACGTGGCCTGCGGCGACATCAAAAAATAAGCTGAACCTGCATCGCGCTACCATTTCCGCCAACATGGGGCGTCGCGAAGGCGCCCCGTTTTCATTGGAGATGTGCAGCGTGATCACCCTTGTCGATGTCGATTTGTCCCGCCCCGAGCACGCACGCGCGGTGCTGGAACTCATTTCCCGCTACGCCCGCGATCCGATGGGCGGTGGCGAAGACCTCGCGCCCGAGGTCAAGGCCGTGCTGGTGCAGCGCCTGCGCGAGCGCTCTGATTATTTCGGCGTCCTCGCCCTGGACGGCGCCACACCCGCCGCGTTGATCAACTGCTTCGAGGGGTTTTCCACCTTCATGGCCCGGCCGCTGATGAACGTGCATGACGTGTATGTGGAGCCGGCCTGCCGCGGCCAGGGACTGTCGCGCCGCCTGCTGCAGCGGGTGGAAGACATGGCGCGCCTTCGCGGCTGCGGCAAGCTCACCCTGGAAGTGCTCGACGGCAACGCGTCGGCCATTGCCAGCTATCGCCGCTTCGGCTTCGAGACTTATGCATTGGACCCGGCGCATGGCCGGGCGCAGTTCTGGCAGAAGGTGCTGTAAGGCAAGAGCTGTAGGGGCTCAGGCGCTGGCCAGCGCGGCTTGACCTCGCGTGCGCAGGCCATGCCACACCAGCACGGCGGCGGCGAGGGCGAACCCGGCTTCATCGGTCATCGGCAGCGCGGTGATCAGCAGTGCGGCGGCGGCAAAGGCCAGCAGGCGTTCCAGCATGGTCATGTTGGCGCGCAGATATCCCACCGCCACCGCGCCCCACAAGACGATGGCCAGAATCGCCTTGGCTGTGACATAGGCCACGCCCAGCAACGTCCACTGGCCCTGCAGCATGAGTTGCGGGTCGTACACCGCCATATATGGCACGACGAAACCGGCCAGCGCGATCTGCGTGGCCTTGAAGCCGATGCGCATCGGCGAGGCCTTGGCCACCGAGGCGGCGGCGAAGGCGGCCAGCGCCACCGGGGGCGTGAGGTCGGCCATGATGCCGAAATAGAACACGAACATATGGCTGACGATGAGCGGCACGCCCAGATTGAGCAAGGCGGGCGCGGCAATCGAACTGGTGATGATGTAGTTCGGGATGGTGGGAATGCCCATGCCCAGCACCAGGCAGACCGCCATGGTGAGCAGCAGCGACAGCAGCAGGCTGTGCGCGCCGATGTCGACGATGAATCCGGCGAAGCTCGTGGCCGCGCCAGTGAGCGTGAGCACCCCCACGATCACGCCGACGATGGCGCAGGCGATGCCCACCGGCAGCGCCTGGCGCGCGCCGTCGATCAGGCTGTCGCGCAGCACGCTCAGGGTTTGATGTCCGCCCTTGACCGCCAGATTGATGGCCACCAGCAGGGCGATGACCGCCAGCACCGGTTTGATGCCGAACTGCAGAAACGCCGCCGCCCCCAGCCCGCAGGCGAACCAGAACACCACGCGGAAGGCGGTGCGCGAGATGCGCGCGGCAATGGTTGCGCCCAGCAGAAGAATGGCTGTGAGCGACAGCCCCATCATGCCGGCGAACATGGGGGTGAAGCCGTGAAACAGCATCCACACCAGCGCGGCCAGCGGCAGGGCCAGATGCCAGTTTTCCTTCAAGGCCTTCCACGGATTGGGAATCTGGTCGGCAGGCAGGCCGAGCAGTTTTTTGCGCCCCGCCTCCAGATGCACCATCCAGAACGCGGTGAGGTAATACAGCGCGGCAGGGATGATGGCCGCCTTGACGATGTCGGCATACGGCACATTGAGCGTTTCGGCCATGATGAAAGCCACCGCGCCCATGACCGGGGGCATGATCTGTCCGCCCATGCTGGCCGTGGCTTCCACCGCGCCGGCGAACACCGGCGAGTAGCCGAAGCGCTTCATCAGCGGAATGGTGAACTGCCCC
>JAQTVS010000378.1 GCA_028706735.1 Thiomonas sp. | reverse complement strand
GAATTCAGTTCGGGATTTACCGCGCTGACCGGCGAGACCGGAGCGGGCAAATCCATCCTGATAGACGCCCTGTCGCTGGCGCTCGGCGAGCGCGGCGATGTGACCATGGTGCGCAACGGCTGCGAGCGTGCCGAAATCACCGCCGAATTCGAGATCGGCGGAATGCCGGAGTTGCAATCCTGGCTGAAGGCGCAGGAGCTGGAAGGGGACGAAGGCGTCTGCCTGATGCGGCGCATGCTCGATGCGGGCGGACGCTCGCGCGGATTCATCAACGGTCGCAGCGCCACCTTGCAGCAGATGCGCGAAGCGGGCGAGCGACTGCTGAACATCCACGGGCAACATGCGCACCAGTCGCTGTTGCGCCCAGAGTCGCAACGCGCCCTGCTGGACGGGTATGCGGGCTTGCAGGCCGAGGCGGCGCAGGTCGCTGCCCTTTACCGCGAGTGGCAGGAATTGCTCGCCCGCCATATCGCCCTGAGCGAGAATTCACAGGCGGCGGCAGCCGAGCGGGAGTTGCTGCTGTTTCAGCGTGCCGAACTGGAGGGGCTGGCTTTCAATCTGGCCGACTGGCAGGAATTGCAACTGGATTACCAGCGGCTGTCGCACGCGGCGGGACTGCTGGAAACTGCCGCTTTCGGCATCGAGAGCCTGAGCGAGGCCGATACCGCCTGCCTGGCGCAGATCAACGCGCTGATCGCACGCTTGCGCGACGGCGTGACCCATGATGCCAGCTTGGGCGAGACGCTGCGCATGTTGGAAAGCGCGCAGGCCGAACTACAGGAAGTGGTCTACGCGTTGCGTCATTACCAGCAGCGGCTGGATACTGACCCGCAACAGCTTGCCGAGAAGGAGCAGCGCATTCAGGCAGTGATGGATATGGCGCGCAAATACCGCGTGTTGCCGGAACGGCTGGAAGAGGTATTGCAGCAACTCCTGGTGCACCTGGATGAACTGGGGGGCGAGGCCGATCTGGCGGAGCTGACGGCGCAGGAAAAGGCGGCACAACAGCGCTACCTGCTGGCCGCGCAGCAATTGAGCCGGGCGCGCAAATCGGCTGCGGCCAAGCTGACCGCCGAGATCACCGCCGCGATGCAGAAACTGGCGATGCAGGGCGGCAGCTTCGCCGTGGTGCTGTTGCCGCTGGCCGAGGGCAACGCACACGGGCTGGACAGCATCGAATTTCGTGTCGCAGCCAATCCCGGTGTGCCGCAGCGCAACATCGCCAAGGTCGCCTCGGGCGGCGAACTGTCGCGCATCAGTCTCGCGATACAGGTTGCCACCAGCCAGGTGGCGAGCGTACCGACGCTGATCTTCGACGAGGTGGACAGCGGCATCGGTGGGCGTGTGGCCGAGATCGTCGGTCAGTTGCTCAGGCAGCTGGGGCGCGAGTATCAGGTGCTGTGCGTCACCCACCTGCCGCAGGTGGCGGCAGAGGCCGACCAGCAGTGGCAAGTCAGCAAAAAAGTGGAAGACGGCATCACCCTGAGTCACATCGAGGTGCTGAACACCGAGCAGCGCATCGAGGAGATCGCTCGTATGCTGGGCGGCGTGACCCTCACCGAGACGACGCGCAAACACGCGGCAGAGATGCTGGGTGTACCGGCTTGAGGTATCATGCTGCGGATTCGCTATTAACGAGAACATGAACATGCGATTAAGAATTGTGTTGCTTTCCGTCCTGCTGGCTTCCTGCGGCAGTTTTTCCGTGCCTTTGCTGACCCCCTACAAGATGGACATCCGTCAGGGCAATTACATCACGCAGGAAATGCGCGACAAGCTCAAGCAGGGCATGACCAGGGTGCAGGTGCGCTATGTGATGGGCACGCCGCTGATCAGTGACGCCTTTCACGGCAACCGCTGGGATTATGTGTACCGTCTGGAGCATGATTATCAAGTGGTCGAGAAGCATCGTTTGACGCTGTATTTCGAGGGCGACAGCCTGTCGCGCATAGACGACAGCGACCTGAATGTTCCGCCGGCGGTAACGCCAGCCGAATAAACCGGGCGCATCCTGCCGCCGATTTAGAGGGAAACACATGAGCAGAATCAATATCGCCATCGCCGGCAGCAGCGGGCGCATGGGCAAGACACTACTGGAGAATGTGGCACTGGCCGATGATCTGGCGCTGTATGCCGCGCTGGAGCATGGCGGCAGCGCGCTGCTGGGGCGCGACGCGGGCGAATTGATCGGTGCGGCCTGCGGCGTGCCGATCCGCGCCGACGTGGAAGCGGCCTTGCAGGGTGGGGACGTGCTGATTGATTTCACCCGCCCGGAAGGCACGCTGCATCACCTGGAGATCTGCCGCAAGCTGGGCGTGAACATGGTGATCGGTACCACCGGCTTCAACGCCCAGCAGAAGGCGCAACTGGGCGCGGCGGCGCAGGACATCGGCATCGTGTTCGCGCCCAACATGAGCGTCGGCGTCAACCTGCTGTTCAAGCTGCTGGAGACCGCCACCCGCGTGTTGTCGGAAGGCTATGACATCGAAATCATCGAGGCGCACCACCGTCACAAGGTGGATGCCCCCTCCGGCACCGCGCTGGGGCTGGGTGAAGTGGTGGCGCGCACGCTGGGGCGTGATCTGGCGGATTGCGCCGTATATGGCCGCGAAGGCGTGACCGGCGAACGCGATCCTTCCACCATCGGCTTCGCCACCGTGCGCGGCGGCGACATCGTCGGCGACCACACTGTGCTCTACGCCGGTATTGGCGAACGCATCGAGATCACCCACAAAGCCAGCAGCCGCGCCACCTTCGCGCTTGGCGCACTGCGCGCCGCGCGCTTCCTCAAAGCCAACAAGGCGGGCATGTACGACATGCAGGATGTGCTGGAGTTGAAGTAACTTGATTATTGAGAGGTAGCCCCATCATGACTGCCAAGCCAAGCCAAGCCAAGCCAAGCCAAGCCAAGCCAAGCCAAGCCAAGCCAAGCCAACTAGAGTCGGC
>JAQTVS010000377.1 GCA_028706735.1 Thiomonas sp. | reverse complement strand
TGGAACGCCGCCAGCGGGTCGGGCGCGCTGAGGATGGCGGCCGCCTTGCCCGGGCTGCTGGCTTCGAGTTGTCCTACCGGAATCCAGCGCAATTGCAGGCCTGCTTTGCCCACCTCCGCCCGGGTGGCCAGGTACAGCTTGTGCGAGTAGGGGCAATTGGGATCGAAAAAGATGTAGACGATGCGCGGCCCCGCGCCTTCCTGCACCCAATGCGCCTCTCCAATGACCCTCATCAGCGCGGCGGCTCGGGCGGCTGCAGGGTCGGCGTCCCAGTCGAACGACGCAGCGTCGGCTGAACTTGCCGCATTCGCCAGTATCGCTGGGCAGAACAGTGGCACAGCCCACAGTATTCCGTGCAGGAGCAGGCGGCGGCGTTGCGGCTGCACAGCAGTCCGGCTACACGGGCGGTCTGGAGTGGTGGCGGTTTTCGTGGGCACGGCATTTCCCTGGTCTGCTCAAAATAGCAGCCACGCCGCGCAAGTAAAGCGCAGAAACCCGCAGGGGATGTGCCTCCCGCTGTGGATCGGGACGTTCAGTCGCGCCGACAGGTCGCCCGGCTCGCATAAAAAAAGGCCAGCGCATGCTGGCCTTCTCGGGACATGGGGTCGATCAAAAAACGATCTGCCCCCCAATGCCGACGCCGAAGTTGGCGCTGCCATTGCTCAGGCCCTTGTCCAAGTAAACCTGAAAGCCGCTGCCTTTCGCTGTGAGGTTGTAATTCCACGCCACGATCAGGTCGGACGGCGCGGAGGCGCCGGCGACCTGCGACTGGGCGCCGGCATACATCAGGGTGAAGATGTTTTGCTGGCTGGCCGCGTAGCTCGCGCCGAACTGATAGATGCCGATATTGCGCAAGTCATATCCTGCCGGGTTGCCGACGACGCGGTAGCCCAGATTGGCAAACGGGAACCAGTTGCTGCCCACGATCTGCTGCAGGCCCACGCCGACTTCGTAGTCGTTCTTGCCGGTGCCCAGACCGTTGGCGGCCGATGCCGTGCCGAATTTGATCTTGGCGTAGGGAGTGACCGATGGCGTCAGCCCGCTGCCCTGAAAGATTTTGTAATGTCCGGCCAGCCAGACATCGCCCAGGCCGCTGGCGGCGCGTGTCTGCGTCGAACTCGTGGCGCCGCCCACCACGGTATTGCCGGAGACGGTAGCCCCGACGGGCAGGCCGGTTTCCGACACGTAGGGGACGGTCAGTTTGACGCGCCAGTTGCTGTCGCCGTACTGGATGTCGGTGGCGTCGTAGCGGATGTTGATGTTGTTGTTGGTGCCGAATTTTCCCTGGAAAAACGACAGGGTGTTGCCGACGGTGAGAGCAGGTTCGGCCTGTGCGGTGCAAACGCCGCCCAGCGCAAGCAGGGTGGCAATGAGGGTGGGGCGAATGGGCATGATGGTTTCGCGAGTGGTGGATGGAGGCCAACCTCAGCAGTGGGTTGAGGTGAGGGGTTTGTTGAGACGTGGGAAATTGTCACACAAAAAACCGAGCCATCCTTGTCCAATCGCAAACTGACGTGCTGTTGAGAATCGGGGGCGTGCGCCGCTGCGTTTGGAGGTCGCTGGTATTCTGGCGCCTCATCTGATTCATCCCTCTGACGCTGTTTTTTTCGAGCCCTGATCCATGAGCGCATTGCCTCCCGATACTCCTCCGTCGCGCCCTGAATCGCCCGCCCAGCCCGCGCCCTGGGAAAAGCAGGTGCTGGAAAAACTGGTGCTGGAAGTCGTCCATGAAAAAAGACGGGCGCGGCGCTGGTCGATTTTTTTCCGCTTTGTGTTTCTTGGCATTCTGGCGCTCGTGTTTTTTGGCGGCGTTCTGGCGGAATACGGCGGCAGTACGACGACCGGCCCGCACACCGCGCTGATCGAACTCAATGGCGAAATTTCCATCAGTTCTTCGGCCAGCGCCGACAACATCAATACGGCCTTGCAGGATGCGTTTGCCAATCCGCAGACCAAAGGCGTGATTCTGCGCATCAACAGCCCGGGCGGCAGCCCGGTGCAAGCCAGCCAGATCTTTGCGGAGATCGAGCGTTTGCGGGCCAAGTACAACAAGCCGGTCTATGCCGTGTGCGAGGAGGTGTGCGCTTCAGGGGCGTATTACGTCGCGGCGGCTGCCAATGACATTTACGTCAATCCGGCCAGTCTGGTGGGCTCCATCGGTGTGCTGATGGACGGCTTCGGCTTTTCCGGCCTGATGGACAAACTGGGCGTGACGCGCCGCCTGCTCACCGCGGGCGCGAACAAGGGTTTCATGGATCCGTTCACCCCCATGCCCGAAGACCAGAAGACCTACGCCCTGGGCATGCTGCAGGAGATCCACAAGCAGTTCATCGCCGCGGTGGAAAAAGGCCGGGGCAGTCGCCTGAAGGTGAACGACGAGACGTTTTCAGGGTTGGTCTGGACAGGGGAATCCGCAGTGAAGCAAGGGCTGGCAGACGGTTACGGCGATGTCGATCAGATCGCGCGTGACAAGATCAAGGCCCCGGACATCGTCGATTACACCCTGCAGGAAAACGTGGCCGAGCGTCTGGTCAAGCGCTTTGGCGCCTCGCTCGGCATGGGCGCAGTGCACGAGTTGTCGAACCTCGGCTGGTCTCTACGCTGAGGGGTGCGCTCGTGCCAGCACGTCAAAACCGCTGTGCCGCAACATGTCGCATAAATCGATCAGCGGCAGGCCGACGAGCGCGGTGGGGTCATCGCTGCGCATGCGTTTGAGCAAGGCGGGCCCGAGCGCTTCAGACTTGGCGCTGCCGGCGCAGTCGTAGGGCATGTCGAGGCGCAGATAGGCCTCGATTTCCTGCAGGCCAAGGCTGCGGAACTCGACTTCGGTGGGACAGTTGCGCACCTGCTGCGCGCCGTCAGGAGCGATCACGCACACCGCGGTGTGAAACACGGCCTGCCGTCCGCTGAGACGTTGCAACTGGCCGATGGCAGCGGCATGCGAGCCGGGCTTGCC
>JAQTVS010000059.1:9974-11769 GCA_028706735.1 Thiomonas sp. | reverse complement strand
GCGAGCAGGTTCAGCTGGATCATGTGCTGCCAGCGGGTCATGTCCGCACTGTCGATGGGCTCCAAGTACATGACCCCGGCGTTGTTGACCAGAATGTCGAGGCGGCCGAAATGCGCTTCGGTATCTTGGACGATGGCTTGCGCAGCTTTGACTTCGGCCAGGTCGGCGGGAAGAACCAGCACATCGGAGCCCAGCGCGCGCAGGCGTGCGGCCAGAGCGTCCAGCCGGTCGCCGCGGCGTGCGCTCAGGGCCAGGCGCGCCCCGGCCTGGGCGAACAGTTCGGCGGTCGCTTCGCCGAAGCCGGAGGACGCGCCCGTGATGAGGACGACGCGATCTTTGAGCGATGCAGGAGCGAGATTCAGGGACATGTTTTCTCCTTGGGCAAAGCCAAAGACTGTACGCGCGTGGCGTCTTTTCTGCAGGCGCGTGAGCGGCGAAACCCCGGCGCCCGATGTCGTCCTACGCCGCGCCATCCGGCACGGTCTTGGGCGCTTCGGTGCTGCCTTCCGGAGCCGTGGCAAGGTGCAGCTGGGCGTCGCCCTGGAGGATGTCTTCCAGCTCGGCGCGGGCGTTTTTCGACAGGGTGATGAGCGCGGCCCTGTCGTGAAACACGGCCTGCTGGCGGTCGAGCACTCGCAGGTCGTGGGCGGTGAACAGCGCGACCACGCGGTCGGCATCAACCTCGGGCTGCACGGTCTGCAGCGCCCGCCGTCCCAGCTCTACGCTCGTGCCCCAGGTTTCGCGCAGCACTTCTTTCACGCCAAGCTCGCGCAGGCGCATGAGATGGGTGCGGTTGCGCGCCCGCGCCAGCAGCGGCACGTCGGGGAAATGGGTGCGCAGCAA
Organism: Thiomonas sp.; assembly: GCA_028706735.1. Classification (GTDB taxonomy): domain Bacteria; phylum Pseudomonadota; class Gammaproteobacteria; order Burkholderiales; family Burkholderiaceae_C; genus Thiomonas. The sequence goes on along the minus strand of JAQTVS010000059.1, from coordinate 10,926 downwards.
CTCGGCGATCTTCAGGCTGGCCTCGACGTCATCGACGGCGAGGACGAACAGCCGGGCGTCCTGCACATGGGCGGCGCGCAGCAGCGACAGGCGGGTGGCGTCGCCGTAGTAGATCTTGTTGCCGAACTGGCGCACGAAGTCCACCTGTTCGGCGCTGGCGTCCAGCGCGGTGAAGGCCACGCCTTGCGCGTTGAGCAGCCGACCGACGACCTGGCCGACGCGCCCGTAGCCCGCGATGACGACGGGCTGGCCGGGTTCGTCGATGGTGCTGAACGGCGGCGCCTGGCGGTTGCGCGCCCACGGCTGGATTAGCCGGTCATTGAGGATGAGCAGAAACGGCGCCAGGGCCATGGAGACGGCCACCGCCACGGTCAACAGCTCGGCGGTGGGGCCGTCGAGCAGACCGCCACTGCGCGCGCTGGTGAACAGCACGAAGGCGAATTCGCCGCCGCAGGCCAGCAAAATGGCCAAGGGGCGGCTGAGCGCGTCGTCACCGCCGATGAGCCGCCGCCCCGCGTAGAGCGTGAGGGCCTTGAGCAGCAGAATGCCTGCCCCCAGGCCGAGCACTTGCAGGGGCTCGGCCATCACCAGCGGCAGCGCAATGCCCATGCCCACCGCGATGAAGAACAGGCCGAGCAGCAGGCTCTCGAAAGGCTCGATGGCCGCCTCCAACTCATGGCGGAATTCCGAATCGGCCAGCAGCACTCCCGCGAGAAACGCGCCCAGCGAAGCCGACAGGCCCACACTGTTCAGCCCCACGCCGATGCCCACCGCGCCCAGCAGCGCGGCGGCGGCGAACAGTTCGCGGTTGCCGCCGCCGAACCGCGCCACGTAGCGGAACATGGTGGCCAGAACCGGCCGTCCGGCCAGGGCCACGGCCAGCAGGGCCGCCAGGGCGGGCCAGCCCGGCGCCTGCCCGCCTGCGCCGGTGAGGGCGAGCAGCGCCAGGATG
>JAQTVS010000059.1:0-9964 GCA_028706735.1 Thiomonas sp. | reverse complement strand
GGACGCTCACGTCCTGGAACAGCAGGATGGCGAAGGTCTCGCGGCCGTAGCGCGTGGTCAGCTCCCGGCGCTCGTCCAACAGCGGCAGGATGTAGGCGGTGGACGACATGGCCAGCGCCAAGCCGACCAGCCCCGCGCCCGTCCACCCAAGGCCCAGCGCCGCGGCGATGGCGGCAACCGGCAGCGCCACCCCGGCCATTTGCAGCGCGCCCAGGCCGAACACCTGCCGCCGCAGCGCCCACAGGCGGCTGGGTTGCAGTTCCAGACCGATGAGGAACATCAGCAGCGTGACGCCCAGCTCGGCGGTGTGCAGCACTGACTCCGGCCGGCTCACCACGCCCAGGCCGTATGGCCCCACGGCGATGCCCGCCACGAGATAGCCGAGCACCGAGCCCAGGCCGAAGCGTTTGAACAGGGGAACCAGCAAGACGCTGGCGGCCAGCAGGGTGAGCAGGGCGGTGGCGGACATGACGCGATGGTACGAACAGCCGCCCCTGGCGCCGCCGCCCGCGTGCGCCTATCGCGCGATGGCGGAAGCCGCTGGCAGCGGCCCGATGGCAGGCGTGTCGGCCGCGCCCCAGCCGCCGCCCAGGGACTGAATCAACCCGACGCTGGCGGCGTAGCGACGGTTGAGCAGGGTGAGCTGCGCATTGCGCGCGCTGGTGGCCGTGGTCTGCGCGGTGATCACGTTGAGGTAGGGCGCGGTGCCGGCCTTGTATTGGTTTTCGGCCAGACGCAGCGAGACCTCGGCGGCCTGCACCACCTCGGCTTGTTGTTGCGCCTCTTGCGTCAGGATGCGCTGTGCGGCGAGGTTGTCTTCCACCTGTTGCAGCGCGGTCAGCACGCTCTGGCGGTAGTTGGCGACCGTCTGGCGGTAGGCCGCCTGGCTGCTTTGCACCTGCGCGCGGCGCAGTCCGCCGTCGAACAGCGTGGCCGCGAGCTGCGGGCCGATGGACCAGAACAGCGAGGGCGCGGAAAACAGTTCGGCGATGCGCGCGGCCTGGCTGCCGCCCTGCGCGGAGAGCGTGAGGTTGGGGAACCAGGCGGTCTGCGCCACGCCGATCTGCGCGTTGGCCGCTTGCACCTGCGCCTGCGCCGCGGCCAGATCGGGGCGGCGCTGCAGCAACTGCGCGGGGATGCCCGCGGGAATCGCAGGCACTTCGGGCAGGGTGTCGCTAGCCGGCAGGGAGAATTCCGCCGGGGGCTTGCCCACGAGTACGGCGATGGCGTTCTGCAACTGCACGCGGGTCACGCCCAGATCGGTCAGGCTGGTCTGCGCCTGCAGCAGTTGGGTGCGCGCCTGGGCCACGTCGGCGGCGGTGTCCACCCCGGCCTTGTAGCGGTTGTCGGTGAGTTGGAGGGCGCGTTGGTAGGCGGCCACGGTGTTGTGGGCCAGCACGATCTGCGCGTCCACGGTGCGCAGTTGCAGATAGCTGGTGGCCAGCGTGGATTGCAGGCTGAGCTGGGTGTTTGCCAGGGTGGCGGCGCTGGCGGCAGCGGTGGCCTGCCCGGCTTGCACCTGCAGCCGCACTTTGCCCCACAGGTCGGGCTCCCAGCTTGCCGTAGCGCTGGTGCTGAGGCTGTTGCGAATCACTCCGGGGAAGGCCACGCTGGTGCTGCTGCTGGCGAACTTTGACCGCGTGGCCGAAGCCCCGGCAGTGAGAGTTGGGTAGTAGGCGGCCTGCGCCTGCGCCACTGCAGCCTGCGCCTGCTCATAGGCTGCGAGCTGGGCGGCGAGGCTCTGGTTGTGTTGCGCCACCTGGGCTTCGAGGCCGGCCAGCACCGGATCGTCAAACACGCTCCACCACGCGCCGCGCGGGGCCGCAGCCAGCGCCTGCGCGGGTTCCCAGCCGCTCTGGGCTTGGGCATAGCTGGCGGGCAGCGCAACTTTTACCGGGCCTTCAGGCGGCGTTGCGGCGCAGGCGGCCAGCATCAAGATCAAGGGGACGGCGAGCGACAGGCGGGGCGGGACGATGGTTTTCATGGGGTTCAGGCCGTGGAATCGAGAGATGCCGGCCGGTCGCTGCGGCCGAATTTGCGCAGCGTCCAGCGGCGCAGGCGGTCGAGTTCGAGGTAGATCACCGGGGTGGTATAGAGCGTGAGCGCCTGGCTGACGATCAGTCCCCCGGCGATGGAGATGCCCAGCGGCTGGCGCAGCTCGGCGCCGTTGCCGGTGATGAAGGCCAGCGGCAAGGCCGTGCCCAGCGCGGCCAACGTGGTCATGAGGATGGGACGCAGCCGTAGCGTGGCGGCCTGATAAATGGCGTCGCGCGGGCTGGCGCCATGTTCGCGTTCTGCGGTGAGGGCGAAATCGACCATGAGGATGGCGTTTTTCTTCACAATGCCGATGAGCAGGAACACTCCGATGAGCGCGATGATGGAAAACTCGGTGTGCGTGAGCTGCAAGGCCAGCAGCGCGCCCAGCCCGGCCGGGGGCAGGGTGGACAGGATGGTGAGCGGGTGCAGGGTGCTTTCATACAACATGCCCAGCACGATGTAGATGGCGAAGATGGCGGCCATGATGAACAGCGGCTCGTTTTTCAGCGTGTCGGAGAACAGTTGCGCCGTGCCCTGGAAGCCGCCGTGAATCTCGGACGGCAGGCCGATGGCGGCGGTGGCCTCGTCGATCTTGGCCTGGATGCTGCCGAGCGACACGCCCTTGTCGAGGTTGAACGAAATCGTGGACGAGACGAACAGGCCCTGATGGTTGACCGCCAGCGGGGTGTTGGTCAGTTCCTGATGCGCCAAGGCGGAGAGCGGCACGCGCTGGCCGCTGCTGCCGACGAGGAACACATCGTTCAGCGCCTGGGCGTTGTTCTGATATTGCTGCGCGGCTTCCATCACCACGCGGTACTGGTTGAGCGGCTTGTAGATGGTGGACACCAGGCGCTGGCCGAAAGCGTCGTTGAGGGTCTGATCGATGGTGGACACCGGAATGCCATAGCGCGCCGCGGCCGCGCGGTCGATCACCAGAGAGAGCTGCAAGCCGTTGGCCTGCTGGTCGCTGTTGACGTCGTTCAGGCCCGGAATGCGCTTGAACGCGGCCAGCACCTTGGGCTCCCACTCGCGCAGGGTGTTCAGGTCGGAGGCCTGCAGGGTGTACTCATACAGTGCCGCCGACGGCCGTCCGCCGGCGCGGATGTCTTGCACCGGGAACATGAAGGTCTGCGTGCCCGGCACGCGCGACAGCGCCCGGCGCAGCTCGACGATGATGCTCTGCACGCCTTTGCGCTGGCTGATCGGCTTGAGCTGCATGAACATGAAGGCGCTGTTGGCCGTGCCGCCGCCGGTGAACGCCACCACGTTTTCCATGCCCGGATTCTTGCGCACGATGGCAACGATCTGCTCCAGCTTCTTGCTCATATCCTGGAACGAGATCGACTGATCGGCCTGCACCGAGCCGATCAGCAGCCCGGTGTCCTGCGTGGGGAAAAAGCCCTTGGGCACGACCTTGAACAGATACACCGTCAACCCGATGGTGGAGAAAAACAGCACCAGCATCAGCACCGGGTGCAGCAGCGCCCGGCGCAGGCTGCGGCCGTAGCCGTGATGGACATGATTCCAGCCTAGCTCCAGCCAGGACGTTTGCTTTGGCGCGCCGTGCGCCGTGCGCGCTTGCGGCCGCAGCCAGCGCGAGGCCAGCATGGGCGTGACCGTGAGCGACACCAGCAGCGAAATGCCAATGGCCACCGACAGCGTGACGGCGAACTCGTGGAACAGCCGTCCGACAATGCCGCCCATGAACAGCACCGGGATGAACACGGCCACCAGCGAAATGCTCATGGACAGCACGGTGAAGCCCACTTCGCGCGCGCCCTTGAAGGCGGCAGCCAGCGGCGACAGCCCTTCCTCCACATGGCGCATGATGTTTTCGAGCACCACGATGGCATCGTCCACCACAAAGCCGGTGGCCACGATCAGCGCCATCAGCGAGAGGTTGTCGAGCGAATAGTCGAGCAGCCACATGGCGGCGAAAGTGCCCACCAGCGACAGCGGCACGGCAATGGCGGGAATGAGGGTGGCGCGCCAGTCGCGCAGGAACAGCCAGACCACGGCAATCACCAGCAGCACCGCGAGGATGAGGGTTTTTTCCACCTCGTCCAGTGAGGCCCGGATGGTGGTGGTGCGGTCGGACATGATGGTGATGTTGATGGCCGCCGGGATCGAGGCTTCAAGCTGCGGCAGCGCCGCCTTCACCCCTTCGACCGCATCGATGATGTTCGCCCCCGGCTGGCGGTAGATGATGAGCTGCACCGAGGGCTGGCCGTTGGCCAGGCCCATATTGCGGTCGTTCTGCAGGCCTTCGCTGACCTGCGCAATCTGGTCGAGGCGGATCGGCGCGCCGTTGCGGTAGCCCACCACGATGTGCTGGTACTGCTGCGGTGTGGCGAGCTGGTCATTCGCGCCCACCTGCCAGCGGTGCGTGGCGCTGTCGATGGCGCCTTTGGGCGTATCCACATTGGCCGCGGCGATGGCCTGGCGCACCTGCTCCAGGCCCAGCCCCATGCCGTTGACGCGGGGCAGGTCGAGTTCCACCCGCACCGCAGGCAGCGCGGCGCCGCCCACGGTGACCGAGCCGATGCCCGCGATCTGCGAAATTTTCTGCGCCAGAATGGTCGAGCCCGCATCGAACATCTGCCCGCGCGACAGGCTGTTGGAGGTGAGCGACAGAATCATGATCGGCGCGTCCGCCGGATTCATCTTCTTGTACGTGGGCCGGCCGGTCAGCCCGGATGGCAGCAGCGGAATGGATGCATTGATCGCCGCCTGCACCTCGCGCGCGGCGTCGTTGATGTTTTTCGACAGATCGAACTGCAGAATGACCCGGCTCGACCCGAGCGAACTGCTGGAGGTCATCTGTGAAATGCCGGCAATCGTGCCCAGGCTGCGCTCCAGCGGCGTGGCCACCGTGGCGGCCATGACCTCCGGGCTGGCCCCGGCCATGCTGGCGTTGACCACGATGGTGGGGAAATCCACCTGCGGCAGCGGCGACACCGGCAGCAGCCGGAAGGCGATCAGCCCCGCCAGCAGCACCGCCAGCGCCAGCAGGCTGGTGGCGATGGGGCGGCGGATGAACAGGGCGGACGGGTTCACTTCAGTCCTTCCTCATCCCTCCCCACGCGTGGGGAGGGAGTGACTTCAGCTCCTCCACTTGTGGGGGAGGCCGGGAGGGGGGAGTGCTGCCGCCTCCATGCCGCCATCCGACTGCTCAGCCGGTCGAAGGCCAGATAGATCACCGGCGTGGTGAACAGGGTGAGCACCTGCGACACCAGCAGGCCGCCGACGATGGCAATGCCCAGCGGCTGGCGCAGTTCCGAGCCCATGCCCGTGCCCAGCGCCAGCGGCACCGCGCCGAACAGCGCGGCAAAGGTGGTCATCAGAATGGGCCGCAGCCGCAAGTGCGCCGCCTGCAGCATGGCTTCGTCAGGCGGCAGGCCCTGGTTGCGCTGCGCGTCCAGCGCGAAGTCCACCATCAGAATGGCGTTTTTCTGCACGATGCCGATGAGCAGAATGATGCCGATGATGGCGATCACCGTGAGGTCATGCCCGGTGGCCATCAGCGCCAGCAGCGCGCCGATGCCTGCCGAGGGCAGGGTGGACAGAATGGTGATTGGGTGGATGTAGCTCTCATACAGCACGCCCAGCACGATGTACATCGTGGCCACCGCAGCGAGCAGCAGCCAGAGCTGGTTGGACAGCGCCGACTGGAAGGCGTTGGCCGAGCCCTGGAAGGCGATGGCCACCGAGGCGGGCAGCGCGGCCTGCTTGGCGGCCTGGTTGATGGCGTCCACCGCTTCGCCCAGCGACACGCCGGGCGCGAGCTGGAAGGAGATCAGCGCCGCTGGAAACTGGCCCAGATGGTCGATGGCCAGCGGCGTGGCGCGCGGCTCGATGGTGGCGATGGCCGACAGCGGCACCGCCTGCCCGTTGCTTCCGGTGAGATACACGCTGTTGAACGCGCCAAGGCCCTGGTCGGGCTGCTTTTCCACGCCGAGCACCACGCGGTACTGCGCCGATTGGGTGAAGATGGTCGAGACCAGCCGTTGGCCGAAGGCGTTGTACAGCGCGCTGTCAATCGCGCTCATGGTGATGCCCAGGCGCGACGCCGCGCTGCGGTCCACGTCCACATAAGCCTGCAAGCCCTGATCCTGCAGATCGCTGGTCACGCCCGAGAATTGCGGCAGCGCCTTGATCCGGTCCATCAGCGCGGCGTTGGCGCTGGAGAGCTGCGCAGCGCTGGTGGCTGACAGGCTGAACTGATAGGGGTAGCGGCTGGCGATGTCGTTGATGGTCAGGTCTTGCACCGGCTGCAGATAGGTGTCGATGCCTTCCACCTTGGCGGCGCGCGCGTCGAGCTGGTGGATGAGGCTCTGCACCCGCGGGCGTTCCTCCAGCGGCTTGAGGTTGATGAGCAGCCGCCCGGTGTTCATGGTGGTGTTCACCCCGTCGATGCCGATGACCGACGATACCGAGGCCACCGCCGGGTCTTTGAGCAGCGCATCGACCAGCGCCTGCTGGCGCGCGGCCATGGCCTGGAACGACACGTCCTGCGGCGCCACCGTGGTGGCTTGGATCATGCCGGTGTCCTGCACCGGAAAAAAGCCCTTGGGAATGAGCGCGTACAGCACCACCGTGAGCACCAGCGTGCCCGCCGCGAACAGCAGCACCAGCGGCTGGTGCCGCAGCACCCAGCGCAGCGCGCGGGTGTAGCTGGCCGAAAGCCGGTCGAAAAACGCGCCTGTGGAACGGAACAGCCGGCCCTGTTTTTCCTCTGGAGTGTGCCGCAGCAGGCGGGCCGACAGCATGGGCGTGAAGGTCAGCGACACGATGGCCGAGATGACGATGGCCACCGCCAGGGTGATGGCGAATTCGCGGAACAGCCGCCCCACCACATCGCCCATGAACAGCAGCGGAATGAGCACGGCGATGAGCGAGAAGGTGAGGGTGATGATGGTGAAGCCGATCTGCCCCGCGCCCTTGAGCGCGGCGGTCAGCGGACGTTCACCAGCCTCGATGTAGCGCGAGATGTTTTCGATCATCACGATGGCGTCGTCCACCACGAAGCCGGTGGCGATGGTCAGCGCCATGAGGGTGAGGGTGTTGATCGAAAAGCCGAACAGATACATCGCGCCGAAAGTGCCCACCAGCGCCAGCGGCACCGCGGTGGCCGGAATGAAGGTGGCGCGCACGCTGCGCAGGAACACGAAGATCACCAGCACCACCAGCAGCACGGCGAGCAGCAGCTCGAACTGCACGTCGGCAATGGCCGCGCGGATGGTCACGGTGCGGTCGGACAGCACCGAGAGCTGCGCGGCGGCGGGCAGTTGGGTCTGCAGGCTGGGCAGCAACTTGTGAATCGCATCGACCACGGCGATGACATTGGCCCCCGGCTGGCGCTGCACGTTGATCACAATGCCCGGCTTGCCGTTGACCAGCGCGGCCTGCCAGGCGTTTTCGGCACCCGTGCTGATGGCGGCCACGTCGCCCAGCCGCACCGGCGCGCCGCCGGAGTAGGCGATGATCATGTCGCGGTATTGCTGCGGCGACTGCAACTGGTCGTTGGCGTCGATGCTGAACGATTGCTGGCTGCCGCTGATGCTGCCTTTGGGACTGTTGACATTGGCCCCGCTGATGGCAGTGCGAATGCTGTCGAGCGTCAGCCCCAGCGCGGCCAGCGCCGGGCCGTTGACCGTCACGCGAATGGCGGGTTTATGTCCGCCCGAGAGCGTGACCAAGCCCACGCCCGACACCTGCGACAGCTTCTGGCTCAGGCGCGTATCGGCCAAGTCGTACAGGGTGGTGAGCGGCAACGTGGCCGAGGTCAGGCCGAGGGTGATGACGGGGGCGTCGGCCGGGTTGACCTTGGCGTAGATGGGGGGCTGCGGCAGATCGGAAGGCAGCAGGTTAGTCGCGCCGTTGATCGCGGCCTGCACTTCCTGCTCGGCTACGCTAAGCGACAGCGACAGATCGAAGCGCAGGGTGATGACCGAGGCGCCGCCGGAACTCACCGACCACATCTGCGCCAGCCCCGGCATCTGGCCGAACTGCTGTTCCAGCGGGCCGGTGACCGAGGAGGTCATCACGTCCGGGCTGGCGCCGGGGTAAAGCGTGGTGACCTGAATGGTGGGGTAATCGACTTCGGGCAGTGCGGCCTGCGGCAGCAGCTTGTAGCCCACGAACCCGGCCACCAGCACCGCAATCATCAGCAGCGTGGTGGCGATAGGGCGCAGGATGAACAGCCGCGATGGGCTGGGCCGGTCTTCGAGCGACGCCCCCTCCCAACCTCCCCCACCCGTGGGGGAGGAGAGATCAGCGCTGCGCGTTTCCTTCGGCCGCCCCTCCCAACCTCCCCCACCCGTGGGGGAGGAGAGATCAGCGCTGCGCGTTTCCTTCTGCCGCCCTTCCCAACCTCCCTCACCCGCGGGGGAGGGGTTTGCTCCCTCTCCGCTTTGCGGGGAGGGCTGGGGTGGGGAGGCTTTGTCGTCGTGTGGCGCGCTCATGCTCAGCGCGCTCCGCTGGCAGCGGGCTTGGCGTGTGCGTCAGGTCTGGCACGTTCTTTCCCAGCGCTGCCCGCGGCCTGCACCACTTTCACCTCGCGGCCATCGCGCAGGCGGTCGAGGCCGTCGGTGACGACGCGCTCGCCAGCCTTCAGGCCGCTGACGATCTGCGTGAGGTTGTCATACGCCACGCCGGTTTTCACCACCCGCATCTTCACCTTGTTGTCCGGCCCGATGACGTACACATAAGTGCCTGGCGCGCCAACTGCCACGGCGGTGGCGGGCACGACGATCGCGCTGGGGATGGTGCGCACCAGCAGCCGCACATTGACAAACTGGTTGGGGAACAGGGTGAGCTTCGGGTTGGCGAACTCGGCGCGCAGATTGAGCGTGCCCGTCGTGCTGTTGATCTGGTTGTCGGCGGCGACCAGCTTGCCGGTTTCGAGCAACTGGGTGTTGCGTGCATCCCAGGACTGGGTTTGGAGCTGCTTGCCCGCCATGAGCTGGCTGACCACTTCGCTGATCTGCTGCTGCGGCAGAGCGAAGGTCACGTCCACCGGCTGCACCTGCGCAATGGTGGCAACCGGCGAGGCCGAGTTGGTGCTGCTGCTGGTGTTGCTGCCCACGGCGCCCGAAGTCGTCACCATATTGCCGGCGTCCACCGGGCGCAGGCCGGTGAGCCCAGACACCGGCGCGGTGATGCGCGTCCAGCTCAATTGCAGCTTGGCGTTGTCGAGTGCAGCCTTGTTGGCGTCGAGCGTGGCCTTGAGCTGGGCCACGGTGGCGCGTTGGTCCGAGACCTGCTGCGCCGAAATCGAATCTTGTTTGAGCAGGGTTTCATAGCGCAGTAAATCGCTTTGCGCGCCGCTCAACTGCGCCTGCGTCTGCTCCACCTGCGCCTGCGCCTGTTCCACCGCGATGCGGAACGGACGCGGGTCGATCTGCGCGAGCAACTGCCCCGCCTTCACCATCTGCCCCTGCTTGTAGTCCACGCTTTGCAGCAGCCCGGCCACGCGCGGCATCACGTTCACATAGCTGCGCGGCGTGACCGTGCCCAGCGCGGTGAGCCACACCGGCACGTCCTGCGTTTTGGCGGCAGATGCCGTGACTGGCTGCGGCGGCATTTCGCCCTTTGCCATGCCGCCTTTGCCGCCTGGCATCTGCGCCTGCGCTGCATGCTCGCCGCCCAGCAGGGCCAGGCTGCCAAGCGCCAACAGGGCCACGCCCAGCCCGCCCCACAGCCAGCGGCGGGAGGAGGAAGGCAATCGGTTCGGTTGGGGTGGTGAGGAATGCGCAGTCATGGGCGGGGTGTCACGGTGGAAAAACAGATCGATGGGCAATCTTCACATCGTGCCTGTGCGACATGAAAGCCGTGTGCAGGCAGTGTGAAGAAGTTTGTCGCTTCGGCGTCACGCCTTGGGCTGGCGCTGATGGTTCCAATACACCTCGGTGCTGGCGGCGTCGCC
>JAQTVS010000376.1 GCA_028706735.1 Thiomonas sp. | reverse complement strand
GCACCGATAGATCGCCTTCGGCCACGCGCTGGGCCACGGAGACGGCTTCGGCCAGCGGGCGGGTGATGGAGCGGGTGATGAGAACGCCGCCAACCATCGCCGCAATAATGAACCCCAGGGTGATGAGCAAGGTGTTGCGCATCGCATGCGCATAGTCCGTCTGGCTTTGCTCATAAGCACTTTGCATTGCGGCCTTCTGGTGTGCGATCAGGGTTCGAATGTGGTCGCGCATCGCTGCAACGATGGGGGAAGCCAATTGGGTGTAAATCGTGGCGGCTTGCGGGTAGAGGCCCTGGTGCATCAGGCCGATGACCTGTTGTTGCACATGGCGGTTCTGTTCCATCAGTCCCTTGATTTTCGCCATTTCTGCGTTGACCTCCGCATCGGGCGGCAGGGCTTGCAGCGCTTTGAAAACGCCCGCAGTGTCCTTGCGATTGCTAGCCAGTTGTTCAGTCAACAGACGTTGCTGCGCCTGGTCTCTGACCGGGTTGAGCAGCGCCTGATACAGCGCATTTGTCGTGCCCTGAAAATTTCCGAAAAACGCATCGAGCAATTGAATGCGCTGGCTTTGCACATGGATGATGGTGTCAAGCCTGGCATTCGACTGCGCGAGTTGCTGCTGCGCGAGAACCGCGTTGAGCACGATGACGGCAAGCATGCCCGCCAGACCCAAGGCCATGCGGGTGCGGATGCGGAGATTGTTGATCGATTTCATGGGAGTCGAAATGAAGGAAGCATGCTGAAAGAACGGCACATCAGACGCATCGGCGCATAGGCATTTGCCCTGATTTCTGCCCTGATTTCTGCCCTGATTGCTGCGCTGATTGCTGCGCTGATTGCTGCGCTGATTGCTGCGCTGATTGCTCGATGTTTCGCTTCAGCCGCGCCCATACTCCACCATGGCGGCGCCCACCTCGCCCAGCGGCAGGCTGCGGTCGGCTGCGCCGAGTTTCACAGCCTCCTTGGGCATGCCGTACACCACGCTGGTGGCTTCGTCCTGCGCCACGGTGCGGGCGCCGGCGTCATGCATCTCCTTAAGGCCGCGCGCGCCGTCATCGCCCATGCCGGTGAGGATGATGCCCAGGGCGTTGCGTCCCGCGCATTGCGCCACTGAGCGAAACAGCACATCCACCGAAGGCCGGTGGCGGTTGACGGGCGGGCCATCGCGCACTTCGACGTGATACTGCGCGCCGCTGCGCCGCACCTGCATATGGCGGCCACCAGGAGCAATGAGCACCAGGCCCGGAATCAGCCGGTCGCCGTCGCGCGCCTCACGCACTTCGAGGGCGCAAACTGAATTCAGACGCTCGGCAAAGGTCGCGGTGAATTTTTCCGGCATGTGCTGCACCACGGCGATGCCCGGCAGGGTGCGGGGCAGGGTGGTGAGCACCCGCTCCAGCGCCACGGTGCCGCCGGTGGACATGCCCATGGCGATGACTTTCTCCGTGGTGTCGGTGAGCACATGGGCGCTGGGCGCAAAGGTTATTGGCGCAGGGTTTTTTGCGGCGATGGCGGGCCGTGGCGCGGCGCTCAGGCTGCGCGGATTGGCGCGTGCAGCGGCCTTGATGGTCTGCGTCAACTCCGCAGTCTGCTCCACCAGAAAGTCCTTCAGGCCCACGCGCGGCTTGGTCACCACGCTCACCGCGCCTGCGGCCAGCGCGTCCAGGGTGATCTGCGCGCCCTTCTCGGTGAGGGTCGAGCAGATGACCACCGGCAGCGGACGCTCGGCCATGAGCTTTTTGAGGAAGGTGATGCCGTCCATGCGCGGCATTTCCACGTCGAGCACCAGGACGTCGGGCCACGCGCCCTGCTGCATGCGCTGCAGCGCGAACAGCGGATCGGGTGCCGCGCCGATGACCTCGATGCCGGGATCGCGCAGCAGCACCGCCTGCAGCACCTGCCGCACCACGGCGGAATCATCGACGATGAACACTTTGACCTTGTCGGGCCGGATCATGGAGTGGTCTCCTGGAATATACGTTGTGACGCGGTGGCTTCAGCCATTGGACTGCTGGGCGTTCTGGCCCCAGAACTTCAGATACGCGTCGCCGCTCCAGATTTCGAACAGCAGGTTGCGATGCCCTTCGCCGCCGAGATGCTCCGCCTTGAGACGCAGGCCATGTTGACGCACGAGCTCGCGCCCGCGCAGCACGTTTTTGCACGGCACGTCCATGCAGCCGACCTGCACATGCGGGGGATCTTCTTGCGTGAACATGCGCCCGCCGCCGAATAGCTTGGCCTCGTATTCATCGGGGCGGGTGCCCGCCGCTCGCATCTCCCGCAGAAACAGCAGCATGGCTTCGTCTGCATAGCGGCCGTCGAGGGCGCGGTGCGCGCCGTGACGCGCGCCACGCCCCGGCAGCATGTAGTGGCACAGACCGCCGATCTTCCGCCTGGGGTGCCACACCGCAATCGCCACGCAGGAGCCCAGCAGGGTGCGCACGCGCGTGCGGCCTTCACCGAAGTACAGCTCGCCTGGCTGGAGAAAGATTTCCAGCGGTTCGCCGTCCTCCACCAAGGCGGATGAAGGCGAACGCAGTGCGGTGTTCATTGCGGTTTGCGATAGACGGCAGGCTGCAGGGTTTGCACCGGCAGGTCCAGGCCGTTGAGGCTTTCGGAATGGCCGATGAACAGATGGCCGCCGGGCCGCAGCACATCAAGCAGGCGGCGGCAGACGGCGCGCTTGGTGTCGGCGTCGAAATAGATCATCACATTACGCAGAACAACCAGATCGAACAGTCCGTTGTCAGGCAGGGTGGTGTTGAGGTTGATCTCTTGAAACCGCACCCGTTCTCGCAGGGCTGGCTGCAGGGTGAAGCTGCCGGCCTGCGCCCCGGCGCCCTTCAAGCAGAAGGCCTTGAGGTAGGCCTGGGGAATTTTCTCGGCGCGCTCCATCGGGTAGATGGCGCGCCGCGCCTGATTGAGGATGCGGGTGGAAATGTCGGAGGCCAGATCGGAAG
>JAQTVS010000058.1 GCA_028706735.1 Thiomonas sp. | reverse complement strand
TCCAGCGCTGGCGGATCTCGGCCAGGGCTGGAACTTGCGCCGTGCTGTCAGGACGTTCGGCGGTCGCGAGGGGCATGGACGGGTGAAACGACGAAGCGTCGAGGGCGCGCGTGCGCTGCGGCGGCAGCCTCAGCCGGCCACAGCGGCCGGACGCACAAAGGCCGGCGGAGCCTGGCAGCCTGCGGATGTGGTCAGCACCTCGAAGCCGGTTTCCGTCACCAGCACGGTGTGCTCCCACTGAGCCGAGAGCGAACGGTCTTTGGTGACGATGGTCCAGCCGTCGGACATTTCGCGGATGTCGCGCCGTCCTGCGTTGATCATGGGCTCGATGGTGAAGGTCATGCCCTGGCGCAGCACTTCGCCAGTTCCGGCCTTGCCGTAATGCAGCACCTGCGGGTCTTCGTGAAAGTTGCGGCCGATGCCGTGGCCGCAGAATTCGCGCACGATGCTGTAGCCGGCGTTTTCAGCGAAGGTCTGGATGACTTGGCCAATGTCGCCCAGGCGCGTGCCGGGCTTGACCAGCGCGATGCCGTGCCACATGGCGTCGAAGGTGATGTCCACCAGCCGCTGCACATGCTTGGGCACGGCGCCGATGCTGAACATGCGGCTGCAATCGCCGTGGAATCCGTCCTTGATGACGGTGACGTCGATATTCACCACATCGCCGCTTTTGAGCGGCTTGTCGTTCGGGATGCCGTGGCAGATGACGTTGTTGACCGAGGTGCAGATCGACGCGGGGTAGGGCGTGTAGCCCGGCGGCGCGTAATTCAGCGGGGCCGGGACGGCCTGCTGCACCTGGGTGATGTAGTCGTAGGCCAGCTTGTCGATCGCCTTGGTGGTGATGCCGGGCTGGACATGCGGGGTCAGGTAATCGAGCAGTTCGGAGGCCAGTCGCCCGGCCACGCGCATTTTCTCGATCTCTTCAGGGGTTTTGATGGTGATGCTCATAACGCAATTATCACACTCCTGAAATATGTGCGCCCCCTTGGTCGGCTTGCCGACCCGCCCCCTGTGGGGGTCAAGCAATGTGACAACACTGCGCGGAAAAGAAGCTCGCACGCGCTTCCTATAATTTGCCGCTGCTCTCCCACCTCCGCCCGCCCGTCCAGGGTTCCCGCATGCACATCCTCATTTTTGAAGGCGCCAGCGCCTTGTCCGCCTTCCGCCAGGACGCGCTGCTGGCGCGGCTGCGCCAGTCGTTTCCGGAACTTGCGCCGCGTGTGCGTCGCATCCATGCCCGATTCCTGCATGCCGTGGCGCTGGACGCCGCGCCCGACGCAGCGTTGCGCGACAAGCTCGGTGGCCTGCTGCGCTACGGCGATCCCTACGCCGGGCCCGCCACGGGGCAGGCCCTGCTGGTCATGCCCAGGCTGGGCACGATTTCGCCGTGGGCGTCCAAGGCCACGGACATCGCCCGGCTGTGCGGCGCGCCGGTGCACCGCGTGGAGCGTGCGGTGGAATACCGCCTGGAGCTTGACAGCGGCCTGCTGCACGCGGCCAAACCGTTGAACGAGGACGAATGGCGCCAGCTTGCCGCTCTGCTGCATGACCGCATGACAGAAACCGTGGCGCTCCAGCGCGATGACTTGCGGCGCCTGTTCGCCGAGTTGCCGCCGCAGCCGCTGGAGCATGTGGATGTGCTGTCCGGCAGCGCGGACGCCGGACGCGCCGCGCTCTCGCGCGCCAATGTGGAGCAGGGCCTGGCGTTGTCCGAGGACGAAATCGACTATCTGCTCGACGCCTACCGCAAGCTTGGACGCAACCCCACCGATGTCGAGTTGATGATGTTCGCCCAAGCCAATAGCGAGCATTGCCGCCACAAGATTTTCAACGCGCGTTTCACCATTGACGGGCAGGACCAGCCGCACACCCTGTTCCAGATGATCCGCAACACCCACGCGCTGGCGCCGCAGGGCACCGTGGTGGCCTACTCGGACAACGCCTCGGTGATGGATGGCGGCACGGTGCAAGCGTGGCAGCCCGACCCCGCCACGCACCGCTACGGCGCGCAGACTGCGCTCAGGCATGTGCTGATGAAGGTGGAAACGCACAATCACCCCACCGCCATCTCGCCCTTTCCGGGCGCGGCGACGGGCGCCGGGGGGGAAATCCGCGACGAGGGCGCGACCGGCCGTGGCTCGCGGCCCAAGGCCGGGCTGACCGGCTTCTCCGTCTCCAATCTGCGTCTGCCGGACGCTGGCGAACCGTGGGAGGCGGCCACACAAACATTCGGCAAACCTGGCCACACCGCCAGCCCGCTGCAGATCATGCTCGACGGCCCTCTGGGCGGCGCAGCGTTCAACAACGAATTCGGCCGCCCCAACCTGGCCGGTTACTTCCGCGTGTTCGAACAGCCGGTGGACGGCAAGGTCTGGGGCTATCACAAGCCCATCATGCTGGCGGGCGGGCTGGGCTCCATCGACGCCCGGCTGACGCACAAAAAGGCATTTCCCGCAGGCACGCTGCTGATTCAGCTTGGCGGGCCGGGCATGCGCATCGGGCTGGGCGGCGGCGCGGCGTCCAGTCTGGCCACCGGCAGCAACGCGACCCATCTCGACTTCGATTCGGTGCAGCGCGGCAACCCCGAAATTCAGCGCCGGGCGCAGGAGGTCATCAACGCCTGCTGCGCGCTGGGCGATGCCAATCCCATTCTGTCGATCCACGACGTGGGCGCCGGAGGCCTGTCCAATGCCTTTCCTGAACTGGTGGAAGGCGCGGGACGCGGCGCAGTGTTTCAATTGCGTGATGTTCCACTTGAAGAGTCTGGCCTAAGTCCTCGTGAAATATGGAGTAATGAGAGCCAGGAACGCTATGTGCTTGCGATTGCGCCGGAACAGCGCGAGGCTTTCGCCGCGCTGTGCGCCCGAGAGCGCTGCCCCTTTGCCGTGGTGGGCGTCGCCACACAAGAGCAAACGCTGATCGTGGACGACAGCCTGCATGCCGATCAGCCCGAGCAGGCGCGCCCCGTCGATCTGCCGTTGGAGGTGCTGCTGGGCAAGCCGCCGCGCGTGCACCGTCAGGCGCAGCGGCAGTTGCCGCAAGGCGAGGCGCTCGATCTTGCCGAGGTCGATCTGGCGCAAGCCTGCGAAGCAGTGCTGCGCCACCCCACGGTAGCGAGCAAGCGCTTTCTCATCACCATTGGCGACCGTACGGTAGGCGGTCTGAGCCACCGCGACCCCATGGTCGGCCCCTGGCAGGCGCCGGTGGCCGATTGCGCCGTCACCCTCGCCGATTACGCCGGCTACCGCGGCGAGGCCATGAGCGTGGCCGAGCGCGCGCCCGTGGCGGTTCTCAATCCCGCCGCGTCGGGCCGGCTTGCGGTGAGCGAGGCCGTGCTCAACCTGTTGGCCGCGCCGGTGCAAGGCCTGAGCGACATCAAGCTCTCATGCAACTGGATGGCGGCGTGCGGCCAGCCGGGGCAGGACGCGGCGCTGTATGACACGGTGCACGCCATCGGCATGGAACTCTGTCCGGCGCTGGGCATCTCGGTGCCGGTGGGCAAGGATTCGCTCTCCATGCACACCCGCTGGGAGGAGGCCGGGCAGGCCCGCAGCGTGACCTCGCCGGTCTCGCTGGTGGTCTCCGCCTTCGCCACGCTGCCCGACGTGCGCGGCACGCTCACGCCGCAATTGCGCACCGATATGCCCAGCAGCCTGATTCTGGTGGATCTGGGACAGGGAAAAAAACGCATGGGCGCGAGCATTCTGGCGCAGACGCTCGGGCAGATGGGCGACATCACCCCCGATCTCGACAGCCCGAATTTGCTGAAATCGTTTGCCGCAGCGCTGGTCGAACTGCGCGCGGCCGGCCAGGTCTGGGCTTATCACGACCGCTCCGACGGCGGCCTGTGGGCGGCAGCCTGCGAAATGGCCTTCGCCGGGCATTGCGGCATCAGCCTGAATGTGGACGTGCTCACGCTCGAAGGCAACGAAACCGACGACTGGGGCGACGCCAAAGACTGGGCCAAGCAGGTTGGCCCGCGCCGTCACATCCAGACCTTGGGCGCGCTGTTCAATGAAGAGCCAGGCGCGCTGCTGCAAGTGCCCGCAACGCAGCGCGACGCCGTGTTGCAAACCCTGCGGCAACATGGCCTGTCCGCGCACAGCCACGCGATTGGCACGGTGAACGACGGCGACATCATCGAAATCTGGCGCGACACGCAGCGCATCTACGCCGCGCCGCGAACCCAACTGCAGCAGGTGTGGGACAGCGTGTCGTGGCGCATGGCGATGTTGCGCGACAACCCGGAGTGCGCCCAGGCCGAGCACGACGCGCAGGCCGACGCCAGCGACCCCGGCCTGCAGGTGCATCTGACGTTCGATGCCCAGCAAGACATCGCCGCGCCCTTCGTCGCCCGCGGGTTGCGGCCGCAGGTCGCCATCCTGCGCGAGCAGGGCGTCAACTCGCAACTGGAAATGGCCTACGCCATGCACCGTGCCGGATTCGACGCGGTGGATGTGCACATGAGCGACCTCATGGCAGGCCGCGCCCGGCTGGCCGACTTCCGCGGTGTCGTCGCCTGCGGCGGCTTCAGCTACGGCGATGTGCTTGGCGCGGGCGAGGGCTGGGCGCGCTCCATCCTGTTCAATCCCGAGCTGGCCGACCAGTTCGCGCGCTTCTTTGGCCGTGCCGACACCTTTGCGCTGGGCGTGTGCAACGGCTGCCAGATGCTGGCCGCGCTCGCGCCCATGATTCCGGGCGCCCGCGCCTGGCCGCGCTTCACCCGCAATCGCTCGGAGCAGTTCGAGGCACGGCTGTCGCTGGTGGAAGTGGCCGCATCCCCGTCGATTTTCTTCCAAGGCATGGCCGGCAGCCGCGCGCCGATTGCCGTGTCGCATGGCGAAGGCCGGGCCGACTTCTCGCAGCAGGGCGACGCCAATCTGCTGCAGGTGGCCATGCGTTTTGTCGATCACCAGGGCAAACCGACCGAACGCTATCCCTTCAACCCCAACGGCAGCCCCGAGGGCATCACCGCCGTCACCACGCCCGATGGCCGCTTCACCGCGCTGATGCCGCATCCAGAACGGGTGTTCCGCAGCATCCAAATGAGCTGGACTGCTGAAGGGCAGGGCGAAGACAGCCCGTGGATGCGCATGTTCCGCAACGCGCGGGTGTGGTGTGAGTGAAATGGCCCCCACGCTCCCGCTGCGCGGTCGCTGCCCCCCGAGGGGGCGCACCCCGCCTTGGGACGGCCCGGCGGCGGGGTGGATTGTCCCCACGCTCACTGCGTGCGCTGCCCCCCGAGGGGGCAATCCCCACCCCAACCCTCTCCACAAGCGGGGAGAGGGTGAACTCCCCTCCCCCACGCGTGGGGGAGGTCGGGAGGGGGATGCCCGCCTTGGGACGGCCCGGCGGCGGGGTGGATTGCCCCCACGCTCACTGCGTTCGCTGCCCCCCGAGGGGGCAATCCCCACCCCAACCCTCCCCGCAAGCGGGGAGGGGGTGAACTCCCCTCCCGCACGCGTGGGGGAGGTCGGGAGGGGGATGCCCGCCTTGGGACGGCCCGGCGGCGGGGTGGGGCTCTTCGCGTTGCAGCGGATGCCAGGGCGAACGGCCTTGATTGCGATGAACTGAGCATGGACACGAAGAAACCCGCGCGTTACGGCGGCGTCGATACCCTGCGCGGCCTGGCCGTGCTGTGGATGATGTCGTTTCACTTCAGTTTCGATCTGAACTGGTTCGGCTTCATCCACACCGACTTCTACACCAACCCCTGGTGGCTTGATCAGCGCATTGCCATCGTCAGCTTGTTTGTGTTTACCGTTGGGCTGACCCAGACCTTCACCGACGTGAGCGGCCGCCCGGCGCGGCATTTCTGGAAACGCTGGGCGCAGATCGCGGGCGCGTCGATGCTTGTCACTGCGGGCAGCTACGCCGCGTTTCCGCACAGCTTCATCTACTTCGGCATCCTGCAAGGCATCGCCGCCATGCTGCTGCTGCACCGCCTGGCGTTTCGCCACGCCCGTGCCTGGGTGCTGCTGCTCGCACCCTTTGCCATCGCCGTGCCGCAGCTTTGGGGGCACGCCTTCTTCAATCCGCCGTGGTGGAACTGGACGGGGCTGATCACGCAAAAGCCCATCACCGAAGACTATGCACCGCTGCTGCCGTGGATCGGTGTGCTGTGGCTCGGCGCGGGCGTCGGCTGGCTGCTGGCGCGGGTGCGGGTGCAATTCCGCCCCCTGCAGCATCTGCCGGACATCCGCCCCCTGTCTGTTCTCGGACGCTGGCCGCTGACGATTTATCTGCTGCACCAGCCGGTGTTCGTCGGCCTGGTGTGGTTGGCGGCACATCTGCGGGGCGGCTGAAATTGGAAGACCCTATCGATTTTGTGCTGCATTACGGCGACAGCGATCACCTGTTTTTCATCCCGCAGGCGAAAAACGCCGAGGATGCGATGCGTTATTTTTTCTGTATCGAAGGCTACGGCCAGAGCCGCCTGTTCGGCGCCCTGCACCCTGAGCTTTGCCTGATCGTGCCGCTGCGCAACTATCTGCAGGACCGCGAGGCCTTCGAACAGCAAGTCGAGCAGATGCGCCGGGAATTACGGGCGAGACAGGATGCGGCAGACGGGCTGTAATGCTGTGCCGTTCAATCGCGCGGCGCGTACACAGGCTTACAACATCGCTTTGCGCTGCATCAAATCAGCGTGCTAGAGTGTCATCAGGCCCTTCTAAAGCCGCAATCCGCCAATCGGGCAGCCCGAGCCGCGGAAGGATGTCTTCCCACTGAGCGCCGGGGTGCCCGGCAGACTGTGAGCGCATATGTTGATGCAGAAATTCAAAGCCAATTCCTATCTGTTTGGCGGCAATGCCCCGTATGTCGAAGAGATGTACGAGAGCTATCTGTCCAATCCCGGTTCAGTTCCCGACCATTGGCGCGAGTACTTCGACGCGCTGCAGCATGTGCCGGCGCTTGATGGCAGCAATGCGCGCGATGTGCCGCACGCCCCGGTGGTGTCGGCCTTTGCCGAGCGGGCCAAATCCGGCCCGATCCGCACCCTCAAGGCCGTGGCGGACGGCGAGCTGGCACGCAAGCGTGTTGCGGCGCAGCAACTGATCGCCGCCTACCGCAATGTGGGCGTGCGCTGGGCCGATCTCGACCCGCTCAAACGCACCGAGCGACCGAATATCCCGGATCTGGAGCCATCGTTCTATGGCTTCACCGATGCCGATCTGGAAATCGTGTTCAACGTCAGCAACACCTTTTTCGATCGTGAAAATCTGTCGCTGCGCGAACTGCTCAACAACCTGCATGAAACCTACTGCGGCTCACTGGGCGCCGAGTTCATGTACATCAGCGATCAGGATCAGAAACGCTGGTGGCAACAGCGGCTGGAATCCACCCGCACCCGCCCGGATGTCGACACCGAGGCGAAAAAGCATCTGCTCGAACGACTGACCGCGGCCGAGGGGCTGGAGCGTTATCTGGCGACCAAATATGTCGGCCAGAAGCGCTTTTCGCTCGAAGGCGGCGAGGGCTTCATTGTGTCGATGGATACGCTGGTGCAGCGCGCGGGCGCGCTGGGAATCCAGGAAGTGGTCATCGGCATGGCCCACCGCGGCCGCCTCAATGTGCTGGTCAACACCCTGGGCAAACGTCCGCAGGATTTGTTCGACGAGTTCGAGGGCAAACATGCGGATGACCTGCCGTCTGGCGATGTGAAATACCACCAGGGCTTTTCCAGCGACGTGTCCACGCCCGGCGGCCCGGTGCATCTGAGTCTGGCGTTCAACCCGTCGCATCTGGAAATCGTCAATCCAGTGATCGAAGGCTCCACCCGTGCGCGGCTGGATCGGCGTGGCGACGTTCTCGGCGAAACCGTGTTGCCGGTGCTGGTGCATGGCGACGCGTCATTTGCAGGGCAGGGCGTGGTGATGGAAACCCTGGCGTTGGCGCAGACCCGCGGCTACACCACCGGCGGCACGGTGCACATTGTCATCAACAACCAGATCGGCTTCACCACCTCCGATCCGCGCGATACGCGCTCTACTCTGTACTGCACCGATGTGGCGAAAATGATCGAGGCGCCCATCCTGCATGTGAATGGCGACGATCCGGAAAGCGTGGCCTTTGCCACCAGCCTGGCGCTGGACTACCGCAAGCAGTTCCATCACGATGTGGTGGTGGACATTGTGTGCTTTCGCAAGCTGGGGCACAACGAGCAGGACACCCCGGCGGTGACCCAACCGCTGATGTACAAAAAGATCGCAGCGCATCCGGGCAGCCGCAAGGTGTACGCCGACCGCCTGGTGAGCCAGGGCGTGATCACCGCGGCGGATGCCGAACAGATGATGCACGAATTCCGCGCCGAGATGGAGGCCGGCATCAGTCTGGAGCCGGTGCTCACCAACTACAAAAGCAAGTACGCGGTGGACTGGACGCCCTACCTCAACCGCCGCTGGACGGACAACGCCGATACGGCCTTGCCCATGACCGAACTCAAGCGCCTGGCCGAGCGCATCACCACCATTCCGCCGGATTTCAAGGTGCATCCCCTCGTGGAAAAGGTGATTGCCGACCGCGCCAGGATGGGCCGCGGCGAAATGCCGCTCGACTGGGGCATGGGCGAACACATGGCCTTCGCCTCGCTGGTGTCCAACGGGTTTCCGGTGCGACTGTCGGGCGAAGACAGCGGCCGTGGCACGTTCAGCCACCGCCACAGCGTGCTGCACGACCAGAGCCGCGAGAAGTGGGATGTGGGCACCTACATCCCTTTGCAGAATGTGGCCGAAGGCCAGGCGCCGTTCGTCGTCATCGACTCCATCCTGTCGGAAGAGGCGGTGCTGGGTTTCGAGTATGGCTATTCCACTGCCGACCCGCGCACTCTGGTGATCTGGGAGGCGCAGTTCGGCGACTTTGCCAATGGCGCGCAAGTGCTGATCGACCAGTTCATCTCCGCAGGGGAGGTGAAATGGGGCCGCGCCTCCGGGCTCACGCTCATGCTGCCGCACGGCTATGAAGGGCAGGGGCCGGAGCATTCTTCGGCGCGGCTGGAGCGCTATCTGCAGCTTTGCGCAGAGACTAATATGCAGGTCTGCCAGCCCACCAACCCGTCGCAGATTTTCCATCTGCTGCGGCGGCAGATGCTGCGGCCCTTCCGCAAGCCGCTCATCATCATGACACCCAAGTCGCTGCTGCGGCACCCGCACGCCAAGTCGCCGCTGTCGGATCTGGCGAACAGCCGCTTCGAAGTGGTGTTGCCCGAGGCCGAGGAACTGGACGCAGGCAAGGTCAAGCGCATCGTCGTCTGCACCGGCCGGGTGTACTACGACCTGCTGGCGGCACGGACCGAGCGCAAGATCGACGATGTCGCCATCATCCGCCTTGAGCAGCTCTATCCCTTCCCGCACAAGGCCTTTGCAGCCGAGGTCAAGCGCTATCCGAATGCGCGCGACATCGTCTGGTGCCAGGACGAGCCGCAGAACCAGGGGGCCTGGTTCTTCGTGCAGCATCACATTCACGAGAACATGATGGAGGGCCAGAAGCTCGGCTACGCCGGGCGGGCGGCTTCAGCCTCCACTGCGGTGGGCTATTACGCCAAACATGCCGAGCAGCAAAAGGAATTGCTGGCAGCGGCGTTTGGCAAGCTCAAGGGCTTCGTGCTGACCCGCTGATTCAGCGCCGGGTGTGCTTCGCGCCCACCCGGCCCTTCCCGACCTTCCACAGACATCCGTTCACTCGCCGCGCAGGCAAGCCAAGCCATTGCGCGCATCACAAAAACACTGGACTCCATCATGGCGCTGATCGACATCAAAGTTCCCCAACTCTCCGAATCCGTGGCCGAAGCCACCTTGCTGACCTGGAAGAAAAAACCCGGCGAAGCCGTGGCGCAGGACGAAATCCTGATTGAAATCGAAACCGACAAAGTCGTGCTCGAAGTGCCGTCGCCCGCGGCCGGCGTCATGGCGCAGATCGTGAAAAACGATGGTGCGTCGGTGACCAGCGACGAAGTCATCGCCAAGATCGACACCGAGGCTGCTGCGCAGACCAGCCCGCTGGCCGTCGCACCGGTTGTCGCGGCACCTCAGGCTGCTTCGCCTGCCCCTGCAGCCGCCGCGCCGTCGTCCGGCGGTGCGGCGGCTGCCATGCCCGCGGCGGCAAAAATCATGGCCGAACAGGGAGTGAATCCGGCAGACGTGGCGGGCACCGGGCGCGGCGGCCGCATCACCAAGGGCGACGCCTTGCAGGCGGCGCAAGCGCCCAAACCGCCGGCCGCGCCAGTCCCGACACCCGCGCCGAAACCAGCGGCCGCCGCCGTGATGCCTTCGCTCACCATCCCCGCGCTGCAGGCGGTGGACGCCGATCTCGATCTGGCCGCCTACACCGACCGGCCCGAGCAGCGCGTGCCCATGAGCCGCCTGCGCGCCCGCATCGCCGAGCGGCTGCTGCAGTCACAGGCCACCAACGCCATCCTCACCACCTTCAACGAAGTGAATATGAAGCCTGTGATGGATCTGCGCAATCTGTACAAGGACAAGTTCGAGAAGCAGCACGGCGTGAAGCTCGGCTTCATGAGCTTTTTCGTGCGCGCAGCGGTGCATGCCTTGCGCAAATTCCCGCTGCTCAACGCGTCGATCGACGGCAATGACGTGGTGTATCACGGCTACTTCGACATCGGCATTGCGGTAGGCAGCCCGCGCGGGCTGGTGGTGCCTATTCTGCGCAACGCCGACCAGATGAGCTTTGCAGACATTGAGAAGGCGATTGCCGATTTCGGCGCCAAGGCGCGCGATGGCAAGCTCACCATTGAGGAGTTGACCGGCGGCACGTTTTCCATCAGCAATGGCGGGGTGTTCGGCTCCATGCTGTCCACGCCCATCATCAACCCGCCGCAATCGGCCATTCTGGGCATCCACGCCACCAAAGACCGGCCCGTGGTCGAAGAGGGCCAGATCGTGATCCGCCCGATGAACTACCTGGCGATGAGCTACGACCACCGGCTGATCGACGGCCGCGAAGCGGTGCTCGGCTTGGTGGCGATGAAAGAGGCGCTGGAAGACCCGGCGCGCCTGTTGCTCGATCTGTAATGCCCTGGCCGTGCTGGCGCTGCAGCGCCAGTCGGCCCCTATTCATTCGCGCGGGCGCCGCTGGCGCTGCGCTGCTGCAAGGAATTCTCATCATGTCATCGGTCTTTGACCTCATAGTGATCGGCGCCGGGCCCGGCGGCTACATCGCCGCCATCCGCGCGGCCCAACTCGGCCTGAACGTGGCCTGCATCGACGCCTGGAGCAACGTTCAGGGCGGCCCGGCGCCGGGAGGCACCTGCACCAATGTGGGCTGCATTCCCTCGAAGGCGCTGCTGCAGTCGAGCGAGCATTTCGAGCAGGCCGGGCACGCCTTTGCGGCGCATGGCATCGGCTTGAGCGGCCTGTCCATCGACGTGCCGACCATGCAGCAGCGCAAGGCGCTGGTGGTCAAGCAGAACAACGAGGGCATCCTCTACCTGTTCAAGAAAAACAAGGTCACGTTTTTCCACGGGACGGGCACACTCAAGGGCGGCAATGCGACCGACGGCTGGCAGGTTGCTGTGGCGGGCAAGGACGTTGCGCAGACGCTGGTCGGCAAGCAACTCATCCTCGCCACGGGTTCGACGCCGCGCAGCTTGCCGAGGCTGGATTTCGACGAGAAGCGGGTGCTGTCGAACGACGGCGCGCTGTCGGCTGATGCCGTGCCCAAGACGCTTGGCGTCATCGGCGCCGGGGTCATCGGACTGGAAATGGGCAGTGTCTGGCGCCGTCTGGGCGCGCAGGTCACGCTGCTCGAAGCCATGCCGGAGTTTCTCGCCGCA
>JAQTVS010000057.1 GCA_028706735.1 Thiomonas sp. | reverse complement strand
CGAGTCGCCGCGCGACACCGTGCCGCAACTGCGCCGCTATCTGGAAGTGCTGGCCGCGCACCGCGCCGACATTGAGGGTCGCATGGCCGATCTCAAGGCGACGCTGGAGGAAATCCGCGCCTACGAGGCGGAAGCGCGGGGGCTGCTGAAAAAACAGGGCGGGTGAGTCGGTTCGCGCCGCGCATCACTGCGCCAACGCTGAAGCCATTTCAACCCGGTTGCGCCCGCCTTGCTTGGCCAGATACATCGCAGCATCGGCGCGGCTGAGGGCGGCGTCCAGGGTCATTTCGCCAGGCAGCAGGCGGGTGACGCCGATGCTCAACGTCATCGGCACCCGCAGGCCATGGATGCGCAGCGCATGGCGAGCCACCAGCTCGCGAATGCGCTCGGCCAATGCGGCAGCGGTTTTCAGGTCGGCGCCCGGAAGAAACACCGCGAATTCTTCACCGCCGATGCGACCGATGACATCGCCATCGCGCAGCGCAGCGCTCATGCGGCTGGCAAGCTGCAGCAGCACGGCGTCGCCCACAGCGTGCCCATGCGTGTCATTGACGCGCTTGAAATGGTCCGCGTCGATCAGCAGCAGGCACGACAGCGTGCTGCGCGCTTCGCGCAGCACGGGTTCTGTCCGCTCAAAAAATCCACGACGGTTGTACAGGCCGGTCAGCATGTCGGTCTGGGTCTGCCGCAGCAATGCCTGTTCGCGTTGTTTGCGCTCGGTCATCTCGACCAGGCTGGTGAGCACCGCCACTTTGCCGTCGTAGCGCAAACAGCGCGCCTGCAACATCACCTGGATGTCGGTGCCCGCAGCAGTCAGCATGCGCACATCCACCGGGCCCGCTTCGCCGCGCTCGCGCAGGGCCTGACTGATCGCCTGACGCGACTGCACATCGGCGTAGAAGCTCGACGCATGGGCGGAGCCCGGGTCGGGATACATGCCATGGGGGTCGAGCAAGGCCTGTGCCGAGCGGTTGAAGCGCAGCACCTTGCCATCAACCCGCTCGCTGAGCACCAGCGGCACAGGGCAGACCTCGAACAGATGGCGCAGATTGCTCTCTGCGGCGCGGCGTTCCTCCATTTCCTGCGCCAGGCGCAGGCGCTCCAGCCAGGCCAGCCTGCCGCTGCGGGCGCTGCGCACCGCCGCAGACCAGCCCAGCAGATGCACGAACACGGCGATCACCAGCATGGCCGTGAGATCACGCGACGTGGCGTCGAACCAACCGGCCGCCATGATGAACAGGGTGGCCGTGGACGCGGGCAGCAGCCAGAAATTGACCGGGCTGAGCATGGGCACGAAGGCGTAGAACGCAAGCACCATGAGCAGCCCCGACATGCCCTGGTTCGGCGAGTAATCGCCATAGGCCAGGTTCACCAGCCGGAAGCCCACAATACCGCCGATTTGAAAAGCGATCAGCGCGTTGCGCAGAGCGGCCGGACTTTTCTGCACGCCAGTGCGTGCTGCCCGCCACAGGTTGATGCCCAGCGCCAGCACCAGCAGCCGCGCCAGCAGAATGGCCCAAAACTGCGGCGTGTCATGCAGCTTGGTCCAGTCCACCACGCTGGCCAGCATGAATACGCCGCCACCCGCCAGGCCGAGCAGGCGCAGCCGGGCCGCGATGTCCGGCCAGGCGCTGCGGAGATAGGCATGCTCATCCTCCGTCTGACGAAACAGGCCAAGGGTGCTGAGGGGGTGGCCCGGGTCGATTGCAGGCAGCAGGGTGTCGCCGCTGTTCGCTGTGCCGGAGTCGAGGGGGCGGCGGGGCCAGATCATTGCGGAAGTGGAACTGAGTGCGCTTGCGTGAGAGAACAACTGCATTATTCAGGCGCGGCCCGCGTCCTTCATGTGAACCATGTCACGGCGTGCCACATTTTTGCGTGCGTGCCACTTGCGTGGCCGGTATTCACGTTGACGTAAACGGAAGGTAAGATTCACCGTATTGCACTGCCATCAGAGCAGTGCCACCGGAGACTCGCCCCCATGACCACCGCCCCCGCAGTGCTCTGTGCCGAGAAGAACGCAGCCATTCGCCAGAGCTTTTCCCGCCAGGGCTTGATGCAGACCCTGGGCGTGGAAATCGTGCGGCTGGCGCCCGGTGAGGTGGTGCTGCGCTTGCCGTATTCCGAGCGGGCGGCTCAGCAGCAAGGCGGTTTCCACGGCGGGGCCATCGGCGCGCTGGCCGACGTGGCGGGCGGCTATGCGGCCATGACCCTGGCGCCCGAGGGCGACGAGGTCACCACAGTGGAGTACAAGATCAACTTCTTGGCCGCCTTTGGCGACGGCGAATTGCGCGCCTGCGGGCGGGTGGTGCGCGCGGGAAAACGCATCATCGTGACGACCGCAGAAGTGGTGCACCGCGCCGCAGACGGCGCCGAGACACCCTGCGCAGTCATGCAGCAGACCATTGCGCCGGTGCGCAGACGGTACTGAACACCCGACACCGAATCACAGACAAAGCAAACCGAGGAGACCCCATGCAACTGCCCGGACTGGACTTTCAACTTGGCGAGGACATCGCCGCCCTGCGCGAGGCCGTGCGCGACTTTGCCGAGCAAGAAATTGCCCCGCGCGCGGCCGAGATCGACCGCACCGATCAGTTCCCGATGGATCTGTGGCGCAAGTTCGGCGACCTGGGCCTGCTGGGCGTCACTGTGCCCGAGGCCGATGGCGGCACGGGCATGGGCTATCTGGCGCATATGGTGGCGATGGAAGAAATCTCCCGCGCCAGCGCCTCGGTGGGCTTAAGCTACGGTGCGCATTCCAACCTTTGCGTCAACCAGATCCGCCGCAACGGCAGCGCCGCGCAGAAGGAGAAGTACCTGCCCAAGCTGCTGAGCGGCGAGCACGTGGGCGCGCTGGCGATGAGCGAGCCGGGCGCGGGCAGCGATGTGGTGAGCATGACGCTGCGCGCCCAATTGCACGCCAACCCGCGCGGCGACGCCTACGTGCTCAACGGCAGCAAGATGTGGATTACCAACGGGCCGGACGCCGACGTGCTCGTGGTCTACGCCAAGACCGACCCGGCCGCGGGTTCCAAAGGCATCACCGCCTTCCTGGTGGAGAAGGGTTTCAAGGGTTTTTCAGTGGCGCAGAAGCTCGACAAGCTGGGCATGCGCGGCAGCCATACCGGCGAGCTGGTGTTCCAGGATTGCGAGGTGCCCGCAGAGAACGTGCTGGGCCATTTGAACGGCGGCGTCAACGTGCTGATGAGCGGCCTGGATTACGAGCGCGCGGTGCTCGCTGCCGGGCCGGTGGGCATCATGCAGGCGGTGATGGACAGCGTGGTGCCCTATGTGCATGAGCGCAAGCAATTCGGCCAGAGCATCGGCGAGTTCCAGCTCATCCAGGGCAAGCTGGCCGATATGTACACCGTGCTGCAGGCCGCGCGCAGCCTGCTCTACACCGTGGGCAAGAATCTCGACGCCCTGGGCGACGGCCACGCCCGCTCGGTGCGAAAAGACTGTGCGGCCGTGATTCTGTGGTGCGCCGAAAAGGCCACCTGGATGGCGGGCGAGGGCATCCAGATTTTCGGCGGCAACGGCTATATCAACGACTACCCTCTTGGCCGACTGTGGCGCGACGCCAAGCTGTACGAGATCGGCGCGGGTACCAGCGAAATCCGCCGCATGCTGATCGGCCGAGAACTGTTCGCGCAAACGGCGTGAAGCCGTGAAGCTGGATAGCGAACAGGGCTGAGCGACTGATGCGGCGGGTGATGCAGTTACAGAGGCGGTTACCGATGCACCTTTTCCGGCATGTGCAACCCCACCGCGTCAAGCGTGGCGTCCAGCCGCTGCACGGCGGCGGGCACGTCCTTCCATTTGTCCAGGCCGAACAGGCCGAGGCGGAAACTCATGTAGTCGGCCGGTTCGTCGCATGCCAGCGGCACGCCAGCGGCGATTTGCATGCCCTGTGCCACAAACTTTTTGCCGTTCTGAATGTCAGGGTCGCGGGTGTAGCTCACCACCACGCCCGGCGCCTGAAAACCGGGCGCCGCCACGCTCTTGACGCCGCGCCGCTCCAACGAAGCGCGCGCTGCGCGGCCCAGTTCCATCTGCGCGGTCTTGAGCGCGGGCAGGCCGTAGCTGAACGCCTCGCGCATCTGGTCGCGCACTTCGGCCAGGGTGTCGGTGGGCATGGTGGCGTGGTAGGCATGCGTGCCTTTTTCATACGCCTGCATGATTTGGTGCCATTTTTTCAGGTCGCAGGAAAAGCTGTCGCTCGTGGTCGTCTCCAGCCGCGCAAGCGCCCGCTCAGACAGCAGCGCAAAGCCGCAGCAGGGCTGGCCGCTCCAGCCTTTTTGCGGTGCGCTGACCAGCACGTCCACGCCGGTGGCCTGCATGTCCACCCACATCGCACCGGAGGCGATGCAGTCGAGCACGAACAGGCCGCCCACCGCATGCACCGCGTCGGCCACGGTGCGCAGATAGTCGTCGGGCAGCATCATGCCGGCGGAGGTTTCCACATGCGGGGCGAACACCACGGCGGGCGCATCAAGGGCGATGGTGGCGACCACCTCGTCGATGGGCGCTGGCGTGAAGGGCGACTCGGGCACATCGGCCAGACGGCGCGCCTTGAGCACCGTCACCTTGTCGGACAAATGCCCGGTCTCGATGATCTGGCTCCAGCGATAGCTGAACCAGCCATTGCGCACGATGAGCACGGGTGCTCCCTGCACGAATTGCCGCGCCACGGCCTCCATGGCAAACGTGCCGCTGCCGGGCACGATGACCGCCGCCTGCGCGTTGTAGGCCTGTTTGAGCAGGGACGACAGATCGCGCATGACCTGCTGGAACTTGGCCGACATGTGGTTGAGCGAGCGGTCGGTGTAAACCACCGAATACTCCAGCAGTCCATCGGGATCAACGTTGGGCAGCAAGGCGGGCATCAGAAATCTCCAGGTCTTGTGAATCGAAAAAGGCGGCGCTGCGCCTGCGCCGAAAACCCAAAAAGCCTAGCACGCAGCGGCGTCAAGCGCTGGGCGCTTTGCCTTGCGCGCGGTGCAGGCTTACAGTGGGCAGAGCGTCTTCGCTTTGCTGCGCGCCCCCAGGGCCGGGCTGCGCCCAGCCCGCCCCCCGTGGGGGTCAAGAAAACTTGGGACGGCCCTACGTTTCCTTGAGAGATCCGATGAACCAATTCCCGCCCCGCCTCGATTCCCCCGTGGCTTTTGCCATGGCACGCACCATGCTCGACGGCTTCAATCGCCATTACCGCCTGTTCCGCCAAGTGAGCGCCGCGGCCAAGCAGCGGTTCGAGCGGGCCGACTGGGCCGCGCAGCAGGCGGCGCAGCGCGAGCGCATCGCGTTTTACGACCAGCGGGTGGACGAGGCCACCGAGCGCCTGCAGAACGAACTCGATGCCGGCAACCAGCCCATGGGGATTTGGCAGCAGGCCAAGCTGCACTACATCGGCCTGCTCACCAATCACCACCAGCCCGAGCTGGCCGAGACCTTCTTCAACTCGGTGACGACCAAGATCCTGCGGCGCGAGCATTTCAACAACGAGTTCCTGTTCGTGCGCCCGGCGCTGTCCACCGAGTACATCGAGAACGAGGAGCCCGCCGCCAAACCGACGTTCCGTGTGTATTACCCGCACACCCACGAGGCCCTGCACGCCTGCCTGCGCCGGGCGATCGAGAACTTCCAGCTTGAACGTCCCTTCGAGAACCTGGAGCGCGACATCGCCGACGTATTGCGCGCGGTGCAGCGGCGCTTCGGCAGCGATGTGCGGCTGCGGGCGAATTTCCAGATCCAGATGCTCGATTCGCTGTTCTATCGCAACAAGGGCGCGTATGCGGTGGGCAAGGTGATCAACGGCTTCACCGAGTTTCCGCTGGCGCTGCCCATCCTGCACGACGCCCAGCGCCAGCTCTACATCGACACCGCGCTGCTCAGCGAGGACGACATGCTGCTGCTGTTCTCCTTCGCCCGCGCCTATTTCATGGTGGACATGGAAATTCCCTCGGCCTACGTGCAGTTCCTGCGCAGCCTGATGCCGCGCAAGCCGCGCGCCGAGCTGTACAACGCGCTGGGTCTGGCCAAGCAGGGCAAGACGCTGTTCTACCGCGATTTCCTCTATCACCTGCGGCATTCGAGCGACCAGTTCATCGTCGCTCCCGGCATCAAGGGCATGGTGATGGTGGTGTTCACCCTGCCGTCGTTTCCCTTCGTGTTCAAGGTCATCAGGGATTTTTATCCGCCGCAGAAAGACACGACGCGCGACAAGATCAAGGGCAAGTACCTGCTGGTCAAGCAGCACGACCGCGTGGGGCGCATGGCCGAGACGCTGGAATATTCCAACGTGGCCTTCGAGCGGGCGCGCTTCTCGCCCGAACTCGTCGCCGAAATCGAGACCTTCTGCCCTTCGCAGCTCGAATACGACGGCGACACCATGATCATCCGCCACTGCTACATCGAGCGGCGCATGATTCCGCTCAACATCTATCTGCAGGAAGCCGACGACGCCCAGCTCGAGGCCGCCGTCATTGAATATGGCAACGCCATCAAGGACATGGTTGCGGCCAATATCTTTCCCGGCGACATGCTGTGGAAGAACTTCGGCATCACTCGCCACGGCAAGGTGGTGTTCTACGACTATGACGAGATCGAGTACATCACCGACTGCAACTTCCGCCGCGTGCCCGCGCCGCGCAACGAAGAGGACGAAATGGCCGCCGAGCCCTGGTACGCCGTGGGCCCGCACGACGTCTTTCCCGAGACCTTCGGCCAGTTTCTGCTCGGCAACCCCAAGGTGCGCGCCGTCTTCATGAAGCACCACGCCGACCTGCTCGATGCGACCTTCTGGCAGGAGCACCAGAGCCGCATCCGCGAGGGGCATTTGTACGACGTGTTCACCTACGACGCGACGCGCCGCTTCCGGCATGCACGCGCCCATCTGATCGAAAACCAAGCCACTCAACCCGTTATGGAGACTTCAACATGACTGACCCCATCGTGATTGTTTCTGCCGCACGCACGCCCATTGGCGGCCTGCTCGGCGACTTTGCCGCCGTGCCCGCCTGGGAACTCGGCGCCACCGCCATTGCCGCCGCCGTGCAGCGCGCGGGCATCGCGGGCGACGCCGTGAACGAAGTGCTCATGGGCAACTGCCTGATGGCCGGGCAGGGCCAGGCCCCCGCGCGCCAGGCCGCGCTCAAGGCCGGGCTGCCGCAATCGGCGGGCGCGGTCACGCTCTCCAAAATGTGCGGCTCTGGCATGCGGGCGATGATGTTCGCCCACGACATGCTCGCTGTGGGCAGCGCTGACGTGATGGTGGCTGGCGGCATGGAGAGCATGACCAACGCGCCGCACCTGGCCTTCGTGCGCAAGGGGGTGAAATACGGCCTCACCCAGTTCTACGACCACATGGCGCTCGACGGCCTGGAAGACGCCTACGACCGCGGCAAGGCCATGGGCGTGTTCGCCGAAAGCTGCGTGAGCAAATACGGCTTCAGCCGCGAGGAGATGGACGCCTTCGCCATTGCCTCCACCGAGCGCAGCAAGCGCGCCAACGAGGACGGCAGCTTCGACTGGGAAATGGCGCCGGTGACCGTCGCCGGGCGCGGTGGCGAAGTGCAAATCGCGCGCGACGAGCAGCCGTTCAAGGCCAAGCTCGACAAGATCCCCGGACTCAAGCCGGCGTTCAAGAAGGACGGCGCGATCACCGCCGCCACCTCGTCGAGCATTTCCGACGGCGCTGCGGCGCTGGTGCTGATGCGCCAGTCCACCGCCGACACGCTGGGCTGCGCGCCGATCGCTCGCATTCGCGCCCATGCGGTGCATGCGCAGGCGCCGGAGTGGTTCACCACAGCGCCCGTGGGGGCCATTCAAAAGGTGCTCGACAAGACCGACTGGAAGGCGGCCGACGTGGACCTGTGGGAAGTCAACGAAGCCTTCGCCGCTGTCACCATGGCGGCCATGCGCGAATTCAAGCTGCCGCATGAGATCGTCAACGTGCATGGCGGCGCGGTGGCGCTGGGCCATCCCATCGGCGCGTCGGGAGCGCGCATCGTCGTCACCCTGCTGGGTGCGCTGCGCAAGCAGGGGCTGAAGAAGGGCGTCGCTGCGCTGTGCATCGGCGGCGGCGAGGCCACGGCAATGGCTGTCGAACTGCTGTGAGTGCCCAAACACTCCCCACCCCAGCCCTCCCCACGCATGGGGAGGGAGTGGCCCGCTCCTCCTCCACGCTGTGTGGGAGGGGAGCGCGTTCCGTTCCACGACAACAATCCTGCCATGCTTCTCAATGACGATCACCGCATGATCCGTGACGCGGTGCGCGACTTCGCCCAGGCCGAGATCGCCCCGCACGCCGCGCAATGGGCGCGCGTCGCCCGCTTCCCGCGCGAGGCGCTGCGCGGCCTGGCCGGGCTTGGCTGCCTGGGCATCGCCGTGCCCACGCAGTGGGACGGCGCCGGGCTGGACTATCTGTCTCTCGCGCTGGCCATCGAGGAGATCGCCGCGGCCGATGGCGCGACCAGCACCATCGTGAGCGTGAACAATTGCCCGGTGTGCTCCATCCTCATGGCCTGGGGCTCCGACGCGCAGAAAGATCAGTGGCTGCGTCCGGTGGCGCGCGGCGAATGGATCGGCGCGTTCGCGCTGACCGAGCCGCAGGCCGGGTCGGACGCCTCCAACCTGCGCACCACGGCCAGGCATGTGCCCCCTGATGCCGGCAGACCGGCCTCGCCCCCCGAGGGGGTGCAGCAAGCTTGGGGCGGCCCGGCGCTTGCTGCACAGGATGGCGACCACTACGTCCTCGACGGCGTCAAGCAGTTCATCACCAGCGGCAAGAACGGACAGGTCGCCATCGTGCTGGCCGCCACCGACCGCGCCGCGGGCAAACAGGGCATCAGCGCCTTCCTCGTGCCCACCGACACGCCGGGCTACATCGTCGAACGGCTGGAACACAAGACGGGACAGTCTGCCAGCGACACCGCGCAGATCCGCTTCGAGGGTTGTCGCATTCCTGCGGAAAACCGCATCGGCGCCGAGGGTGCGGGCTACAAGATCGCGCTGTCCGGGCTGGAGGGCGGACGCATCGGCATTGCGGCGCAGGCTGTGGGCATGGCGCGTGCGGCGTTCGACGCCGCGCTGCGCTACGCCCGCGAGCGCAGCGCCTTCGGCAAGCCGCTGTTCGAGCATCAGGCGGTGCAGTTCCGTCTGGCCGACATGGCCACGCAGATCGAGGCCGCGCGGCAACTGCTGTGGCACGCCGCCAGCCTGAAAGACGCGGGCCAGCCTTGTCTGAAGGAGGCGGCGATGGCCAAGCTGCTGGCCAGCGAAATGGCCGAGCGCGTGTGCAGCGCCGCCCTGCAGATTCACGGCGGCTACGGCTATGTGGAAGACTTTGCCGTGGAGCGCATCTGGCGCGACGTGCGGGTTTGCCAGATCTACGAAGGCACCAGCGACGTGCAGAACATGCTCATCGCCCGCGCGTTGTAAAACAACCTCACAAGGAGACTCCGATGCCCGTCAGCCCGATCACCTTTTTCTTCGATTTCTCCTCGCCCTACGCTTATCTGGCGAGCACGCAGATCGAAGCGATTGCCGCCCGCCACCTGCGCGACATCGAATGGGTGCCCGTGCTGCTCGGGCCGGTGTTCCAGGCGACGGGATCGAAGCCGCTGATCGACCAGCCGCTCAAGGGCGACTACGCCCGCATCGACATTCCACGCTCGGCCCGTTATCTGGGCGTCGCGTATGCGCATCCAGATCCGTTTCCCATCGCCACCTACCAGGCCGCGCGGGTGCTCATCGGCCTGCAACGCGAACTGCCGGCGCAGGCCGCGCCGTGGCTGCATCGCTGCTTCTCGGCCTATTTCGCACACAGCCGCAACATCGCCGAGCTGCCGGTGCTCGAACAGTTGGCCGCTGAGCAGGGCTTGCCTGCCGATGCCGTGGCGCGCTACACCGCAGACCCCGCCATCAAGGCCCAGCTCAAGGCCAACTGCGACCGCGCCTTGGAAGAAGGCATGTGCGGCGCGCCCTACTTGGTGGTGGACGCGCAGCCCTTCTGGGGCGTGGACCGGTTGCCGCAGCTTGAGCGCTGGCTGGAAACGGGCGGGTTTTGAACACGACCCGCGCTGACGCGGGCAATGGATGGATACGAGGAGAATCATCATGAACAAGCCCGCCCCGCTGGTGCAGTCCTATGCCTGCGGCACAACCGATCAGCCGCTGATCACCCAGACCCTGGGTGATTTTTTCGATGCCATGGCGCAGCGCATGGGCGCGCACGAGGCGCTCGTGGTGCGCCATCAGGGCCGCCGCCTCAGCTACGCCGCGCTCAAGCACGAGGTGGACCGACTGGGCAGCGCCATGCTGCGCAGCGGACTGCGCAAGGGCGACCGCATCGGCATCTGGGCGCACAACTGCACGGAGTGGGTGCTGATGCAACTGGCGACGGCCAAGATCGGCGTGATTCTGGTGAACATCAATCCGGCCTATCGCACCGCCGAAGTGGAGTACGCGCTCAACAAGGTGAGTTGCAAGGCGCTGGTCACCATGACCACATTCAAGACCAGCGACTATCTCGCCATGCTGCGCGAACTCGCGCCGGAGCTGGCCACCTGCGCGCCGGGCGAGTTGCGCGCCGCGCGCCTGCCCGATCTCAAACTGGTGGTGCATCTGGGCACGGCGGAAGAGCCCGGCATGCTGCGCTTTGCCGACTGGATTGCCCGCGGCAGCGCCGACGACCCGGCGGTGCCCCAGGTGGCGGCAACACTGCACGCGCACGAGCCCATCAACATCCAGTTCACCAGCGGCACCACCGGCTTCCCCAAGGGCGCCACGCTGACCCACAGCAATATCCTGAACAACGGTTTCTTTATTGGTGAGGCGATGAAGCTCACAGCCGAAGATCGGCTGTGCATTCCGGTGCCGCTGTACCACTGCTTCGGCATGGTGCTGGGCAACCTCGCCTGCCTCACGCATGGCGCCACCATCGTCTATCCCAACGACGCCTTCGATCCACTGCTCACATTGGAGTGCGTGCAGGACGAAGCCTGCACCGGGCTGCACGGCGTGCCGACCATGTTCATCGCCATGCTCGACCACCCGCGCTTTGCCGAGTTCGATCTGAGCACCCTGCGCACCGGCATCATGGCTGGCAGCCCCTGCCCGACCGAGGTGATGAAACGGGTGGTGCGCGACATGCATCTGTCTGAGATCACCATCGCCTACGGCATGACCGAGACTGCGCCGGTGAGCTGCCAAAGCTCCACCGACACCCCGCTGGACAAGCGGGTGAGCACGGTGGGGCAGGTGCAGCCGCATCTGGAAGTGAAGATCGTCGATCCGCAAAGCGGCGACACCGTGGCGCCCGGCGAAACCGGCGAGCTTTGCACCAAGGGCTATTCGGTGATGCACGGCTACTGGGGCGACGCCGAGAAGACGCACGAGGCCATCGACCCCGAAGGCTGGATGCACACGGGCGACCTTGCCACCATGGATGCCGACGGCTACGTCAACATCGTCGGCCGCATCAAGGACATGGTGATCCGGGGCGGCGAGAACATCTACCCGCGCGAGGTCGAGGAATTCCTCTACCGCCATCCGCTGATCCAGGACGTGCAGGTGGTCGGCGTGCCCGACCCGAAGTACGGCGAAGAACTGTGCGCCTGGGTCATCCCCAAGCCCGGCACGTCTCCCACGGACGAGGACATTCGCGCGTTTTGCAAAGGCCAGATCGCGCACTACAAAATTCCGCGCTACATCCGGTTCGTGTCCGCGTTCCCCATGACCATTACCGGCAAGATGCAGAAGTTCAAGATCCGCGAAACCATGCAGCAAGAACTCGGTCTTCACCCTGACCGCC
>JAQTVS010000375.1 GCA_028706735.1 Thiomonas sp. | reverse complement strand
CCGCATGGCGCGTGACATCGTCGAATCGGGCACCTCGGTGTCCATGGGCATCAGCGACTTGCAGCATGCCTCTGATCTGGCCATTGACCAGTTGCGCCGTTCACTCGACTGCTTCGCCCGCCTGGACGAAAAGGCCGCAGTGGAAATCGTGGAATCCGACAGCAAGATCGACGACGAATTCGACGGTTTCACTCGCAAGGTCATCACCTATGTGATGGAAGATCCGCGCGCCATCTCCACCATGCTCGATCTGATGTTCGTGGCCAAGGCCATCGAGCGTATCGGCGACCATGCCAAGAGCATTGCCGAGTTCGTGATTTACATCGTGCGCGGAACCGATGTGCGCCACAACAAGGAAGCCTTCCGGGAAGTGGCCGGTTCGCTTTGATTCTCCGCACCACGTCCCAAGAGCACCCGCACCATGAGTCTGTCCAGCAACATCCTGATCGTTGAAGACGAGCCCGCCATTGCCGAATTGCTGGCGATGAATCTGCAGCATGCAGGGCATTGCCCGATCCGTGCAGGCAGTGCAGAGGAGGCGCTGCGCGTCATCCGCGACGTGCTGCCCGACGTGCTGCTGATCGACTGGATGCTGCCGGGCATGTCGGGCGTGGCGCTGGCCCGTGCGCTGCGCACCGATGCCCGCACCAAGGCCATTCCTATCATCCTGCTCACCGCCCGCAGCGAGGAGGGCGACAAGGTGCAGGGGCTCGATGCCGGAGCGGACGACTACATCACCAAGCCCTTTTCGCCCAAGGAATTGTTGGCCCGCATCCGCGCCGTGCTGCGCCGCCGAGCGCCGCAGCTCACCGACGAGCAGGTGGAAATCGGCGGCCTGTCTGTCGATCCCTCCAGCCGCCGGGCGCTGTTCAAGAAGACGGGGGCCGATCCACTCGAAATTCGCCTGGGCCCGACCGAGTTCAAGTTGCTGCATTACCTGATGGCGCATCCCGAGCGGGTGCATAGCCGCGGCGCCTTGCTCGACAAGGTGTGGGGCGATCATGTGTTCATCGAAGAGCGCACGGTCGATGTGCACATCAAGCGGCTGCGCGAGGCGCTGTCCCCGGTGCAATGCGCCGACATGGTGGAAACGGTGCGTGGCGCAGGTTACCGTTTCACCGCGCAGATGCGCGCGGCGCAGGCTTCGGCGGCTTGAGTTTGAAGGGTTTCGGGCGCAGTGCCGCCCGCGTCACGTGTTTTACAGTTCGGGCGGGTGCTGTTTGCGCACCTGATTTTGGCTTGCCCAGCAGTTCCCCATGATCTCTGTCGCCTGGCGTCTCACCATCATCTTGCTGATCGTCGCTTTGGCAGCGGGAGCAGGGGCATTGCTTGACGGCTATCCCGGCGCGATGGCAGCGATGCTGCTGGTTCTGATCGGGACTGTGCTGCGTGATTCGTTGGCGATCTCTCGCTTGATCCGCTGGCTCAGGGCGCCCGATCCCGCCCGCGTGCCAAATGGCGCCGGCGCCTGGGCCGAAGTGTTTTACCGGGCTTCGCGGCAACTGCGCTTGTGGTCCGTGCGGGTGAGTTACGAGGAATCCAAACTGCAGCGTTTCATCGAAGCGCTGCAGGTCTCGCCGAATGGCGTCATTCTGCTCGACGAGAACAACCAGATCGACTGGTGCAATGCCACGGCGGCGCAGCACTTCGGGCTGGACGCGCAGCGCGACTTGCGCCAGCACGCCGTGCACCTCATCCGCAACCCGGATTTCGTGGCCTACTTGCAGGCGCAGCAGTATCACGAACCGCTGCACATGCACCGCGCCGGCGCGCGCGGGCAGTTCACCCTGAGTGTGCAGATGTTTCCATATGGCGATCAGCAGAAGCTGCTGCTGACGCAGGACATCACCCAGTTGGAGCGCACCGAGGCCATGCGGCGCGACTTCGTCGCCAACGTCTCGCATGAGATCAAGACGCCGCTCACCGTGCTGGGCGGATTTGTCGAGACCATGCGCGACATGCCTCTGGACGAAAGCCAGCGCCTGCGTGTGCTCGACATGATGCAGGCCCAGTCAGAGCGGATGCGGCATCTGGTGGACGATCTGCTGGTGTTGGCGCGACTGGAGGGGGATCCTTACCCGCCGACCGAGCAGGGCATCGACATGCGGTCGTTGATGGTGCAATTCAAGAGTGAGGCGCTGGCTCTGTCCGGTGGGCGGCATCAGGTCTTTGCGGACACTCGCACCGACCTGGGGGTGCGCGGCAGTCCGCAGGAACTGCACTCCGCGCTGTCGAATCTGGTCAGCAACGCTGTGCGCTACACCCCTGAAGGCGGCGTCATCCGGCTGGAGTGGGATGCGGTGTTCGAAGACGCGCAGCCGAAATATGCCGAATTCAGCGTGACCGATACAGGCATCGGCATTGCGGCAGAGCACATTCCGCGGCTGACCGAGCGCTTCTACCGCGTCGATCGCGGACGCTCGCGCGAGTCTGGCGGCACCGGGCTGGGCCTGGCCATTGCCAAGCATGTGCTGTTGCGCCACCAGGCCGAATTGTTGGTTCACAGCACGCCGGGAAAAGGCAGCCGCTTCGTGGTGCGCTTTCCTGCCGCGCGTTTGGCGGCGGCTGCTGACTTGGGCCGCGGCGAGGCGCTGCAGGCCGCTTGAACAGACTTTAGTTTCTGCCTCCGAGCCGCGAGTGCATCAGCACCTGATGGCAACTCAGGCGGCTGCGTGAGCCGCGCGGGCGGTGGTAGTTGCCCTCGCTGTCCATCTCCCAGGCATTGCCCGGATGTTGCCACTGCATGCGCAGGCCTTCACGGATGACCTGTGCCTTGATCTTGTTGTCGAGCAGCGGCACGGCGATTTCGACCCGGCGCAGCAGATTGCGTTCCATCCAGTCGGCCGAGGAGATATAGACCTCGGCTTGGCCTCCATTGTGGAAATAGAACACCCGCGAGTGCTCCAGAAAGCGGCCGATGGTTGAACGCACGCGGATGTTGTCGGACAAGCCTTCCACGCCGGGGCGCAGCATGCAGGCGCCGCGCACCAGCAGGCGA
>JAQTVS010000056.1 GCA_028706735.1 Thiomonas sp. | reverse complement strand
TTTCCAACGCACTCGCCGCGCTGGCCCTGGGCGAGGCCGTGGGCGCGCCGCTGGCGCCCATGCTGCACGCCCTGCGCGACTACCGCGGCGAACCGCACCGCATGCAGACCGTGGCGGTGATCGACGGTGTGCGCTGGATCGACGACAGCAAGGGCACCAATGTGGGCGCCACGGTGGCGGCACTGGCTGGAATGGAGTGCCCGGTGGTGCTGATCGCCGGGGGTGACGGCAAAGGGCAGGACTTCTCGCCGCTGCGAGCGCAGGCCGCGCGGCTGCGCGCTGCCGTGCTGATCGGCCGCGACGCCCAGGTCATCGCCGACGCGCTGCAAGGTCTGGCGCCCATCGAATGTACGCAGTCTCTGGAGCAGGCTGTGCAACGTGCCGCCACGCTGGCGCAGACCGGCGACGCGGTGCTGTTGTCACCCGCCTGCGCCAGTCTGGACATGTTCCGCAACTACGCCCATCGCGCTGAAGTGTTCAGCCTGGCTGTCCGTGATCTGGCAGAGCAGCGCGGCCAGGTGTGGAACGAAGGAGCCGATCATGCTTGAGCGCATGCTGCCCTTCCTGGGTCGAAAACGCGACAAGGCAGCCGCCGATCTGCCGGTTCGCGTGGGGCATATGGCGCCGCGCCAGTCGCGCATGCTGGAGTACGACCAGAACCTGGTGTGGGTCACGCTGCTGCTGCTGGCCTACGGCCTGGTCATGGTGTATTCGGCCACCATTTCCTTCCACGATTCGCCGCGTTATGCGCAGTGGTCGCCGTATCACTATTTCGTGCGCGACCTGTTCTCCATCTCGGCTGCGCTGCTGGCGAGCTGGATCGTGGTGCAGATTCCGATGGCTGAGCTGCAGAAGTGGTCGTCGCGCTTTTTCCTGTTGTCGCTGATCGGCATCGTGCTCGTGTTGCTGCCGCATATCGGCAAGGATGTGAACGGCTCCAAGCGCTGGGTAGTTTTCCCCGGCGGACTGAATTTCCAGCCCTCCGAACTGGTCAAGCTCACCGCGCTGCTCTATGCCGCCGACTTCATGGTGCGCAAGCAGGATGTGAAGCAAAGCTTCGTCAAAACCTTTCTGCCGATGATGGCAGTGATGGTGATCGTGGGCGTGCTGCTGCTGGCCGAGCCGGACATGGGGGCGTTTCTGGTGATCGCCTCCATCAC
Source organism: Thiomonas sp. (assembly GCA_028706735.1). Lineage (GTDB taxonomy): Bacteria > Pseudomonadota > Gammaproteobacteria > Burkholderiales > Burkholderiaceae_C > Thiomonas. Next base: position 10,834 of record JAQTVS010000056.1, on the reverse strand, counting down.
CCTCGCCATCCTGTTTCTCGGCGGCGCCAACGGCAAGCTGTTCGTGCTCGCAAGCGTGGCGGTGATCGGCGCCTTCGTGCTGATGATCGTGCTGTCACCCTGGCGGCGCGACCGCATCTTCGCCTACCTCAATCCCTGGGCCGAAGCGAACGCGCTGGGCAGCGCGTATCAGCTCTCGCACGCACTCATCGCCATGGGGCGGGGCGAATGCTTCGGCGTGGGGCTGGGCGGCAGCATCGAAAAGCTGCACTATCTGCCCGAGGCGCACACCGACTTCCTGCTGGCCATCATCGGTGAAGAACTCGGGCTGGCGGGCGTGGGCGTGGTGATCTTCGCCTTCTTCTGGATCGTGCGCCGCGCCTTCGACATTGGGCGCCAGGCGCTGGTGCTCGACCGCATGTACAGCGCCCTCGTGGCCCAGGGCATCGGGGTGTGGATTGGCGGGCAGGCGTTCATCAACATCGGCGTGAACCTCGGCCTGCTGCCAACCAAGGGCCTGACCTTGCCGCTGATGAGCTATGGCGGCTCGGCACTGCTGCTCAACTGCATGGCCATTGCGGTGCTGTTGCGGGTGGATTTCGAGAACAGGGTTCTCATGCGTGGAGGGCATGTATGACTAGCCCCCCCCGAGATCGCCGCGCTGCGGCGCTCCCCCCCCAGGGGGCGGAACAAGGCTTGGGACGGCCCGGCGCCTTGTTGGCCGAACGCCCCCCCCGAGATCGCCGCGCTGCGGCGCTCCCCCCCCAGGGGGCGGAACAAGGCTTGGGGCGGCCAGGCGCCTTGTTCACGGCAGCTTTGGCTGCTCCGGTGGCGGTGGTGATGGCGGGCGGCACCGGCGGTCATATTTTCCCCGGCATTGCCGTGGGCGAGGGGTTGCGCGCGGCCGGGTGGACGGTGCACTGGATGGGCGCACCCACCGGCATGGAGGCGCAGCTTGCGCCACAGCACGGTTTCGACATGCTGTGGGTGCGTTTTGGCGGCTTGCGCGGCAAGGGGCTATTGACCAAGCTGCTGCTGCCGGTCAATCTGCTGCGCGCCTTCTGGCAGGCGTTGCGCGGACTGCGCCGCGTCGGCGTCGACGTCGTGGTGAGCATGGGCGGCTATATCGCGTTTCCCGGCGGGCTGATGAGCGTGTGGGCTGGCGCCAAGCTGGTGGTGCACGAGCAGAACGCAGTCGCCGGTCTGGCCAACAAGGTGCTCGCGCGCCTGGCCGATCGCAGCTACACCGCCTTCCCCAATGCCTTGCCCGGCGCGCAATGGGTGGGCAACCCGGTGCGTGCCGACATTTGCGCGCTGGCTGCGCCCGCGCAGCGCTACGCCGCACGCAGCGGTCCGCTGCAGGTGCTCGTGGTGGGCGGCAGCCTGGGCGCGCAGGCGCTCAACGCCCTGGTGCCGCAAGCGCTGGCCTTGCTGCCCGCGGATGCGCGGCCGCAGGTGCGGCATCAAAGCGGGGCCAAACACTTGCCCGCCTTGCAGCAGGCCTATGCGCAAGCAGGCGTGGCGGCAGACTGCGTGGCCTTCATCGACGACATGGCCGCGGCTTATGCGCAGGCCGATCTGGTGATCTGCCGCGCCGGCGCTTCGACCGTGACCGAAGTGGCCTGCGCCGGCGTGGCGGCGCTGTTCGTGCCGTTTCCCCATGCGGTCGATGACCACCAGACGATGAATGCGCAATTTCTTGCAGGCCGCGATGCGGCGCTGCTGATGCAACAACGCGACCTCAGCGCGCAGCGGCTTGCCGAGCTGCTGCAAAGCCTGGACCGGACGCGCCTGCTGCAACTGGCGCAGGCCGCGCGTGCGCTGGCGCAGCCCGGTGCGGTGCAGGCCGTGGTGGACGGCTGCAACGCGCTGCTGCAGAGCCGCACAACCATTCAAGGACAAGGGCGATGAAGCACGCCATTCGCAACATTCATTTCGTCGGCATCGGCGGCGCCGGAATGAGCGGCATTGCCGAAGTGCTGCACAACCTGGGCTATGGCATCAGCGGCTCGGATCTGAGCGAAAGCGCCACAGTGCAGCGCCTGCGCGGCCTTGGCCTGCGCGTGGCCATCGGCCACGACAGCGCGCATGTGCGGGACACCGACGCCGTGGTCATCTCCACCGCAGTGCAGGGCAACAACCCCGAGGTGCTGGCGGCGCGTGCGCGCCACATCCCGGTGGTGCCGCGCGCGGTCATGCTGGCCGAGTTGATGCGCCTCAAGCGCGGCATCGCCATCGCCGGCACCCACGGCAAGACCACGACCACCAGCCTGGTCGCCAGCGTGCTGGCCGAGGGCGGGCTCGACCCGACCTTTGTCATCGGCGGCAAGCTCAACAGCGCCGGGGTCAATGCGCAGTTGGGGCAGGGCGAATACATCGTGGTCGAAGCCGACGAGTCCGACGCCTCCTTCCTCAATCTGCTGCCGGTCATGGCCGTGGTCACCAATATCGACGCCGACCACATGGACACCTATGGCCACGACCCGGCCCGGCTGCGCCATGCCTTCGTCGACTTCATTTCCCGCCTGCCCTTCTATGGCGCCGCCGTGCTGTGCGTGGACGACGCGGCGGTGCGCCAGATCTTGCCCTTCCTCTCCAAGCCTGTCACCAGCTACGGCTTTTCCGAGGACGCGCAGGTGCGCGCCATTGATGTGCAGGCGGATGGCGCGCAGATGCGGTTCACCGTGCTGCGGCGCAATGGCGTGCAACTGCCGCCCTTGCCCGTGGTGCTCAATCTGCCCGGCCGCCACAACGTGCAGAACGCGCTGGCGGCGATTGCCATTGCCACAGAGTTGAATGTGGAGGACGCGGCGATTCAACGCGCGCTCGCGGGGTTCAACGGTGTGGGCCGCCGCTTCCAGCGCTATGGCGAAGTGTCCGCGCAGAACGGCGGCCAGTTCACCCTGATCGACGACTACGGCCATCATCCGGTGGAAATGGCGGCGACCATCGCCGCCGCACGCGGCGCGTTCCCCGGCCGCCGTCTGGTGCTGGCCTTCCAGCCCCACCGCTACACCCGCACCCGCGATTTGTTCGAGGACTTTGTGAAGGTACTGGGCGACGCCGACGCCGTGCTGTTGGCCGAGGTGTACGCCGCAGGCGAAACGCCGCTGGTCGCCGCAGACGGGCGCAGCCTGGCGCGCGCACTGCGCGTGGCCGGCAAGACCGAGCCGGTGTTCGTCGAAGCCATCGCCGAGATGCCGCGCGCCATTCTGGACATGGCGCGCGCGGGCGATGTGCTGATCTGCATGGGCGCGGGCTCGATTGGCGGCGTGCCCGCGCAGGTGCTTGAACTGGCGAAGGAGAACACGCAATGACACCGTGGCCGCAAATCGATCCGCGCGGCATGGGCCGGGTCGCCGTGCTCATGGGCGGCATGTCCGCCGAGCGCGAGATCTCGCTGATGTCGGGCAAGGGCGTGCTCGCCGCGCTGCAGTCGCGCGGGGTCGATGCCTTCGCCTTCGATCCGGCGGTGGACGATCTGGCCGCGCTCAAATCCTTTGGCGCGCAGCGCGCCTTCATCAATCTGCATGGCCGATGGGGCGAAGACGGCACGGTGCAGGGCGCGCTCGAACTGCTGGGCATCCCCTACACCGGCCCGGGCGTGCTGGCTTCGGCCCTGGCCATCGACAAGGCCATGACCAAGCGGCTGTGGCATTTCGAAGGCTTGCCCACGCCGCAATGGCGCGAAGTCGGCGCGCTGATCGAAGCCCGCGCGGCTGCCGCCGAACTGGGCTTCCCGCTGATTTTCAAGGCAACGCATGAAGGCTCCACCCTGGGCCTGAAGCGCGCCGACAGCGAGGCCGAAGTGGAGGCGGCCTACCTCGAAGCCGCGCGGTATGACAGCCGGGTGCTGGTCGAGCAGTTCATCGTTGGCGACGAAGTGACCTGCGGGGTCATCGGTGCTGGCAGCCAGGCCCGCGCCTTGCCGCTGATCCGCATCGTCGCGCCGGGCGGCAACTATGACTACGAACACAAATACTTCAGCGACGAGACCCGCTACATCTGCCCGAGCGAACTGCCGCCGGATGAGGAAGCGCGCATCCAGGACCTGGTGCTGCGCAGCTACCGCGCCCTCGGTTGCCGCGGCTGGGCGCGCGCGGACATCATGATCCGCGCCACCGACCGCCAACCCTTCCTGCTGGAAATCAACACCTCGCCGGGCATGACCGGACACTCGCTCGTGCCCATGGCCGCACGCGTCGCTGGGCTGGAGTACGCCGATCTGTGCCTGCTCATTCTCAGCACGGCGGCGCTGGATCAGCCCCATGGGGGAGTGGCCCCCCACGCTGCGGCTTCGCCTGCGCTGCCCCCCGAGGGGGCAATCCCCACCCCAACCCTCCCCACAAGCGGGGAGGGGGTGAACTCACCTCCCCCACGCGTGGGGGAGGCCGGGAGGGGGATGCCCGCCTTGGGGCGGCCCGGCGGCGGGAAGGGCGATCGATGAGCAGCTACGCGCCGCGCGAGCTTCCACTCGACATCCGCCTGATGCAGGGCACCTCGCGTGCGCTGTACTGGCTGGTGGCGCTCGGCTGCCTGTTCGTCGCCGGGCACTGGCTGATGCAGCGCAGTTGGTGGGACATCCGTGCGGTGCGCTTGCAGGGCGACCTGCAGCGCATCAGCGCAGTCACGGTGCGGGCGGATGCGCTGCCGCAGTTGCAAGGAAATTTCCTCACCATCAATCTGGCGCAGGCGCAGCGGGTGTTCGAGCAACTGCCCTGGGTGCGCGCCGCTGTGGTGCAGCGGCTGTGGCCCATGGAACTGGCCGTCACGCTGCAGGCTCAACAACCCGTGGCCTTCTGGCGCGAGCCCGGCGGCGCGGCGCAACTGGTCAATGCAGAAGGGCAGCCGTTCACCGCGAATCTGGGCGAAGTCCAGGGTCTCGGCTTGCCGCAATTCAGCGGACCTGCGGGCAGCAGCGCGCAGGTGCTGCAGATGAGCCAGACCCTGCAACCGTTGCTGCAGGGCGCCCACCAGGCCGTGGCTGCGCTGGCTCTGGGCAGCGGGGGCAACTGGAGTCTGCAGACCCGCGCGGGCTTGCACATCGACATGGGCAGCGCGCCCGACAGCATGGCAACCGAGCAACGCCTCAAGCAGTTCCTGGAGCTCAAGCCGCAACTCGAGGCGCGCTATGGCCGCGCCATCGACAGCGTGGATCTGCGCTACCCCAATGGCTTCGCCGTGCATCTGCAGGGCGTGGATCTGCCGGGGATGAGCAAAACAACAAAACCGCAATCCGCGGGGAGGACAGACTGACATGGCAAAAGACTACAAGGATCTGGTGGTGGCGCTGGACATCGGCACTTCCAAAGTGCTGGTGGTGGTTGCCGAAATGCTGGCCGACCGCGACAACCCGGCCGCTGGCTTCAAGATCGTCGGCATGGGCCAGGCGCCGACCGCAGGCATGCGCCGCGGGGTGGTGGTGGACATCGAGGCCACGGTGCAGTCCATCCAGTCGGCGCTCAAGGAAGCCGAGCTGATGGCCGACTGCAAGATCACCCATGTCATCACCGGAATCACCGGCAGCCATATCCGCGGCCAGAACTCGCACGGCATGGTGGCGATCAAGGACCGCGAGGTCACGCAGACCGACGTCACCCGGGTGATCGAGACCGCCAAGGCGGTGAACATTCCCGCCGACCAGCGGCTGCTGCTGGTCGAGCCGCAGGAATTCATCATCGACGGCCAGGAGGTGAAGGAGCCGGTGGGCATGAGCGGCATCCGCCTGGAGGTCAACGTGCACATCGTCACCGGGGCGCAGACCGCGGCGGAAAACGTGATCAAGTGCGTGCGCCGCTGCGGCCTGGAGGTCGAGCAACTGGTGCTGCATCCGCTGGCGTCCAGCCACGCCGTGCTGACCGAGGACGAGAAGGAGCTCGGCGTGGCGGTGGTCGACATCGGCGCCGGCGTGACCGACATCGCCATCTACACGGGCGGCGCGATCCGGCATACCGCCATCATTCCGGTTGCCGGCGAGCTCATCACCAGCGACATCGCCATGGCGCTGCGCACCCCGACGCGCGACGCCGAAGACATCAAGATCGAACACGGCATCGCCAAGCAGGTGCTCGCCAATCCCGAAGAGACGCTGGAGGTGCCGGGGCTGGGCGATCGCGGGCCGCGCATGTTGTCGCGCCAGGTGCTCGCCAGCGTGATCGAGCCGCGCACCGAGGAAATCTTCGCCCTGGCGCAGCAGGTCATCCGCGAGTCGCGCTTCGAGGACGTGCTCTCGTCCGGCGTGGTGCTGTGCGGCGGCTCGGCGCAGATGCCGGGCATGGTCGAACTGGCCGAAGACATTTTTCTCAAGCCGGTGCGCGTGGGCACGCCGAGCTACAGCGGCCCGCTGGCCGACATGGTGCGCAATCCGCGCATGGCCACGGTCATGGGGCTGTTGGCCGAAGCCTTGCACCAGCGACAGCGCGGTGCGCGCATTGCGCAGAAAAGCAGCTCGGTCAAGGGATCGTTTGACCGGCTGCGCGAATGGTTTGCAGGGAATTTTTGAGTTCTGCGCGGCGGCGCCCGGAGGGTCCGGGTGCGGTTGCGCAGGGTGTGTTCGGCGGGCGTAGGGTGCGTCAGCCGGTTTTTAATGGAGGTGTGAAATGGCTTTTGAAATGATCGAGAACGACGTCCACAGCGCGTTCAACCAGGGAACCAACATCAAGGTCATCGGTGTTGGCGGCGGCGGCGGCAACGCGGTCGAGCACATGATCGAATCGGGCGTGCGCGGGGTGGAGTTCATCTGCGCGAACACCGATGCGCAGGCGCTCAAAACATCGAGTGCGCACCAGTTCCTGCAACTGGGCAAGACGGGTCTGGGCGCTGGCGGCAAGCCGGTGGTCGGCCGCGAGGCGGCAGACCAGGCGCGCGGCCAGATTCGCGACGCGCTCGAAGGCGCGCACATGCTGTTCATCACTGCCGGCATGGGCGGGGGCACGGGTACCGGCGCGGCGCCGGTGATCGCCAAGATCGCGCGCGAAATGGGCATTCTGACGGTGGCTGTCGTGACCCGCCCGTTTGAGTTCGAGGGCGCCAAGCGCACGTCCAACGCCGAGCAGGGACTGGCGGAACTGGAGGCCAATGTCGACTCGCTCATCGTCGTGCTCAACGAGAAGCTGCTGGAAGTGTATGGCGACGACATCAGCCAGAAAGAGGCCTTCGGCAAGGCCAATGATGTGCTGAAAAACGCCACAGGCGGCATTGCCGAGATCATCAACGTGCCCGGCCTGATCAACGCCGACTTCGAGGACGTGAAGAGCGTGATGGGCGAGCCCGGCAAAGCGATGATGGGCACCGCGATGGCCAGCGGCCCGGACCGCGCGCGCCTGGCTGCCGAGCAGGCCGTGGTCTGCCCGCTGCTCGATGGCGTGGATCTGTCCGGCGCCAAGGGCGTGCTGGTCAACATCACCGCGGACGACTCGCTGCGACTGGGCGAAACCCGCGAGGCGATGAACGCCATCCGCGCCTATGCCTCGCCGGAAGCCAACATCATCTTCGGCACGGTGAACGACCCGGCCATGGGCGATTCGCTGCGCGTCACTGTGCTGGCCACCGGACTGAGCGGCAAGGCCGAGAAGGCCGCGCCGGAACTCACCATCATCCGCACTGGCACCGACAATATGCCGCTGCGCACGCAGGGCTATGGCGGCCAAGCCGGCGCGGACCCGTATCAAAGCCCGGCGATCTGGCGCAGCGGTCGTGGCGCACCGTCGGCGCATGTGAACGCGCTGATGCAAAGCGGCATGGACGAGATGGAAATTCCGGCCTTCCTGCGCAAACAAGCGGACTGAGCCACCCCCTCAGACGCGCCCGGTGACCGGACGCGGCGACGCACTGCGGCGGCAAGCGCCGTCCCGCAGCGCCCGCCCGCCCGACGGAGTGACCCGGCTCCGCGCGGGAGTGTCGCCGCAGCGTGGCGCCGACGCATGGGTTCCGCCCTGACAGATCACCTCCCTGTCAGGGCGAACGTGGCGTCGGCGTTTTCGGGCCACAGTGGATCCAGGCGGCTTTTGGCCTGAGCGCATCCGGCGCAAAGTCTTTAGAATGCATAGCTTCACGCAATCGAAAAACAAATCTTCATAAATAATCATGCTGGCGCAACGCACTATTCAATCCGTCAATCGCGCTGTGGGCGTCGGCCTGCACAGCAGCGAGCGGGTGGAACTCACTCTGCGCCCGGCGCCGCCAGACACCGGCATCGTGTTCACTCGCACTGACCTGAGCGAGCCGGTGGAGATTGCGCTGAACCCGTTTGCCGTGGTGGATACGCGCATGGCCACCACTCTGGGTCGCGGCGACGTGAAAATTCATACCGTCGAGCATCTGCTGTCGGCTTGCTCCGGTCTGGGAATCGACAATCTGTTCATTGACGTCACCGCCGAGGAGATTCCCATCCTCGACGGTTCAGCCTCTTCCTTTGTCTATTTGCTGCAGTCGGCGGGCATTGCGCTGCAAAATGCGCCAAAACGCTTCATTCGCGTGCGCAAGCCGGTGGAGTTGCGGCTCGGTCAGGGCAATGACCTGAAGTGGGCGCGGCTGGAGCCCTACGACGGCTTCAAACTCAGCTTCAACATCGACTTCGACCATCCGGCAGTGGATCAGACTGCACAGTCCACCGTGTTCGACCTGGGACGCGATTCGTATGTGAAAGACATCGCCCGCGCGCGCACCTTCGGCTTCATGCGCGATGTCGAAACTCTGCGCGAGCGTGGCCTTGCGCTGGGCGGCAGCATGGAAAACGCGATTGTCATGGACGAATACCGCGTGCTCAATCAGGAAGGCCTGCGTTTCGATGATGAGTTCGTCAAGCACAAGACGCTCGACGCCATTGGCGACCTGTATGTGGCGGGCAAAGCGCTGATTGGCGCCTACAGCGCGTTCCGCAGCGGCCACGCGGTCAACAACCTGTTGTTGCGCGAACTGTTCGCCGATGAAAGCGCCTTTGAAATCGTCAGCTTTGACGACGCGTCCCGCGCCCCCGCAGGCTTTCGCGCCATTCCCACTTTTGCGTTTTAGTTTCCGCTTCAGTCTGTTTCAGTCGGCTTTTGCGAGCAGGGCGCGCAGGCGGGCTTTCACCGTGGTGGGACAGGTTGGCCCCTGAGATTGGGGTTGCGCCGCTCTGGCCGTGCGCTCTCCTTGCGGCTGCACACGGATGCGGATGTCGCGCAGGGTGAAGCCACTTTCCTGCAAATGACGCAGCACTGTGGGCTTGAACTGGCTGAGTTTGGCCGCCACCGCGCTGGAACTGGCGGTCAGGCTCCAGATGCCTTCCTGCAATCGTCCCGGTTGCACACCACCGCTGAGCGCGATGGGAAGCACTTGCTGCGCAGCGTCCCACATGCGCCGCGACAACAGCGCGGCATCGCGCAGCGCCGCAATGGGCAGCGTGACCTGCGCCCAGGCTGACAGCGAGCCGGCCCCCTTTTGCAAGGACGCAGCGGGGAAGGGAGGACGATGGCGGGACATGAACGGGTGGGAACGGACTGGAAAAGGGCGAATCCATCCCTATTGTGCCAGCGCAGATGGTGCAAAAACGCACGCATACAATGAAAAGTTCTGGAAACCGCGCGGGCGTGTGTCGCAGCGGTCTTCCCATCAAACACTCAAGACAGCGGGCCCCGAGTCCGTCTTCCCATGCCAGTCAAATTCCTCACCAGTCTGTTCGGCAGCCGCAACGAGCGTTTGCTGCGCCAGTACCGGCGCGTGGTCGAGCGCATCAACGCCCTGGAGCCGCAGTTCGAGCAGCTCAGCGACGATGAACTGAAGGCCAAGACCGTCGAATTCCGCCAGCAGGTGACGAACGGCCGCAGCCTCGACGATCTGCTGCCCGAGGCGTTCGCCGTGGTGCGCGAAGGCGGCAAGCGCGCGCTGAAAATGCGCCACTTCGATGTGCAGATGATCGGCGGCATGGCGCTGCACTACGGCAAGATTGGTGAAATGCGCACCGGCGAGGGCAAGACCCTGGTGGGCACGCTGCCGGTTTACCTCAATGCCTTGTCCGGCAAGGGCGTGCACGTGGTCACGGTGAATGACTATCTGGCCCGGCGCGATGCCGAGTGGATGAGCCGCCTCTACACCTTCCTCGGTTTGAGCGTGGGCATCAATCTGCCCAATATGACCAAGCCGGAAAAGCAGGCGGCCTACGCCGCCGACGTGACCTACGGCACGAACAACGAATATGGCTTCGACTACCTGCGCGACAACATGGTCTACGAGCCGGCCGAGCGGGTGCAGCGCGGGCTGAATTACGCGCTGATCGACGAGGTCGATTCCATCCTGATCGACGAGGCGCGCACGCCGCTGATCATTTCTGGCCAGGCGGACGACAACACCGACCTTTACAAAAAGATCAACGTCATCGTGCCGCGGCTGGAGCGGCAGATCGGCGAGGAAGATCCGATCACCGGCAAGGGCGTGGAAAAACCGGGCGACTTCACCGTGGACGAGAAGGCGCATCAGGTTTTCCTCACTGAATCCGGACATGAAAAGGCCGAGGCCATCCTGGCCGAAATGGGCCTGATTCCTCCGGGCACCACGCTGTACGACCCGAGCAATATCCTGCTGATGCACCATGTGTACGCAGCCTTGCGCGCCAATCATCTGTATCACCGCGACCAGCATTACGTGGTGCAGGACGGCGAGGTCGTCATTGTGGACGAGTTCACCGGCCGCATCATGTCGGGGCGCCGTTGGTCCGATGGCCTGCATCAAGCGGTGGAAGCGAAAGAAGGCGTGGACATTCAGAGCGAGAACCAGACGCTGGCCTCGATCACTTTCCAGAACTACTTCCGCATGTACGCCAAGCTTGGCGGCATGACGGGCACGGCCGATACCGAAGCCTTCGAGTTCCAGGAGATCT
>JAQTVS010000055.1 GCA_028706735.1 Thiomonas sp. | reverse complement strand
CCAGGATGTGAAACGCGCCCTGCGGATCGGGCTGTGCCAGCCAGGCGGCATGAAACTGGGTGTCCTGCGCGAGTTTTTCGCAGGTGCGCGTCACCATCTCGTCGGCGCTGCGGGATTGCAGCATCACTTCGCCAACGCCGATGAGCGCGCTGTAGAGCTTTTGCAGGCGAACGATGTGCGCGCTCTGCCGGATGGCCTGCAGGCCACGCTCCAGGCTGGTGCCGAGGTGTTGCAGCCAATCGCGCAGGGTGGCGTCTTCACCTGGGGTGGCGGTGCTTTCCACGCAGAGCAGGGCCTCGATCCGGCCCTGGCTGTGCAGGGGAACGCAGGCCTCGGTGATGCCGTCGCGGGTGTTGAACTGCGGCCGGTCCTCACGCCAGGCGGCTTCGGCGGTGGACAGGGCGTCTGGACTCTGCGCCGGATCGGCGCGGCCGGGCTGCAGGATTCTGGCGCGCAGCAGGACGGTGCTGTCCACCGCCGCCTGGCAGACCGCGGCGTAGAGCGATTCGGCGTCGGATGCACAGGCGCCGAGCTGATTGGCCTGCGCGAGCACCGCATGACGCCGGGCCTGGCGCTGCGCGCGCGCACTGGCCGCCTCGGCACGGGTGCGCCAGTCGAGCAGTTGCAGGAACTGGCTCTGCCCCCAGCGGATCGCCACGCCGAGGTAGAGGAGATAGATCAAGACCATGGCCGCCATCGCAGCGGTCATGGGCGTGCCGATCAGAAACAGGCGCAGGGCCAGGGGCACGATCACCGTGACGACGAACACCCCCGAGGTCCAGGCGTCGAACGCCAGCCCCGCCACCGCCGCTCCGCTGATGCCCGCCAGAAAAAATGCGACGAAACTCTGCGCAAGCGTGTCCGCCGGAAACAGCGCCACCGGGATCGTCCCCCAGCTTGCTCCGGTGGCCCAGGCGGCGCCGCGCAAGAGTTGAAGCCTGCGGGTGTTCTGGGCTGCGTCCAGGTCCGTGGAGGGCAGTTTGCGCCACGCAAACCAGATCAGCAGGCGGGCGCATTGCAGCGCCAGAATCCATGCTCCCCAGATCCACAAACCTTGGGTGGGCAGGCTGCTGCGCAGCAACACCACCACGGCAATGAGCGCCACGGTCGCATTGGCCGCCGCGGACATTGGCAAGGTGGCGAGCAGCAGTGTGCTGCGCTGGCCGGCAATGACTTCGGCTGGTGTGGTGATCGCGTCGCTGTACGGCATGGTCGTTGCGGGGTCCGGCCGTGGGCGAGAAGGAAACACGGAGCGGCTCTGCGTTTGCTTGCTGGGCGTGACATCTATGCAAATCAATGTAAAGGCGCCATTCCGCAATGGAAAGGCACGCGGACGTCACGGCGGGCGAAAACCGCAACTATTTCCGCAAAAGCGAATGTGACGCGAGGGGATTCAGCGCGGGAGATCGAATGCCAGCGACGGACTGCGCTCGGCCACTTGGTTGCGGCCCAGTTCCTTGGCGGCATAGAGCGCGGTGTCGGCGGCGTTCATCCAGGCGCGCAAATTGGCGAAGCCGGGTTCGGCAGCGGCCAGGCCAATGCTGCTGGTCAGCCGCAGTTGCGGGTAATGCGCCAGATGCAAATCCTGCAGACGCGCACGAATGCGCTCTGCAATCGCGGTGGCGTCGCTTGCGCGCAGGTTGCGGCACAGCACCGCGAATTCATCGCCGCCGTAGCGGCCGGCGCTGTCTTCCTCGCGAATGCAGTCGCGGATGAGCGGGCCCACCGGGCCGATGACTTCATCGCCGGCGGCGTGTCCATAGGTGTCGTTGATGTCCTTGAAGTGATCAATGTCGATCATCAGCAGGCAGGCGGGTTGTCCGGTGGCGTGAAACCGCTGCAAGGCGGCGTCGGCCTGCTCCTGCCAGTGGTCGCGCGCGAACAGCCCGGTTTGCGCATCGGTGCGCCGCAGTACTTCAAGCAGCTTGTTCTGCCGCGATACGGTGCGGATGAGGCGGTAGCTGCCAATGCTGCTCGACAGGGTGTGCACCACCAGCAAGGGCAGGGTGCAGAGGATGACCAGCAGCGAACTCTGCAGTTCGACGGGCGGGCGGACGATCAAGGTGGTCAGCACGGCGGCGCCAAACAGCCCGGGAAGCGACTGCAGCCACAGGCGGCGCATGCCGCTGCTGAGTTTGTCAAACGTGGTCACTGTCACTAGCACCACGCTGGGCAGGAGGTTGAAGTGCAGCAGCGGCGCCCACATCCCGGCGATGGCCGAGTCGATGAGCAGGTTATGCTTCTCTGTGCGGTATCTGTCGGCGCTCAGCCGCGCCCGCAGCAGCGCAATCTGCGGCCAGAGCAGGCAGCTCACGATCATCAGCGCCCAGCGCCAGGGCGCGGCGTGCTGTTCGATCAACACGCTGGCAACCGCCAGACCGCCCAGCGCCATGCCGATGGCGCGCAGCGGGTAGATGCGGCGGTAGGCGGATCGCTTGAAACTGTCGCTGCGGGAGGCGGAATCGGGCATGGCGGATTTGCTGCAACAAAATGCCGCAGCAAGGCCGCCAAGTTTACAGGCCGAAATAAGTTTCGCGAACTGCGTCGCTGGCTTCGAGTTCGGACCGCGTGCCTGAGAGCCGCACCTTGCCGTGGTCGATCAGATAGCCGCGGTCGGCCAGCTCCAGAAACGCCACGTTCTGCTCGGCGATGAGCAGGGCGGTGCCCGCGCCGATGCTGGTTTTGAGCACCTCGATGACCTGCTTGACGAACACCGGCGCCAGGCCCGAGGACGGCTCGTCCATCAGCAGCAGCTTGGGCTCGGAGATCAGCACCTTGGCGATGCCCAGCATCTTGCGCTGCCCGCCCGACAGCGTGCCTGCCGCATCGCGCCGCTTGGCGGCGAGATCGGGGAACAGCGCGAAGAGTTGCTCCTTGCGTTTGCGCACCTGCGCATCGCTCAGAAAGTAGCCGCCCAGGGCGATGTTCTCGTCGATCGACAGGGTGGGAAACACGCCGAGTTCCGACATATAGGCCATGCCGCGGCGGATGCGCTGATCGGGTGGCAGTGGATCGATGCGCTCGCCTTCAAATGTGATCTCGCCACGCCAGCACGGCAGCAGCCCGATGAGGGTGCGCAGCAGGGTGGACTTGCCCGCGCTATTGGCGCCGAGCAGCAGCACTGTCTCGCCGGGCATCACCTCCAGATCGACGCCCCAAAGCACTTGCAGCGCGCCATAGCCCGTCTGTACATCGCGCACCGAGAGCAAGGCGGCGGCGTTCGTTTCGGATGCGCTCATGCTTCGCCTCCGAAGAATGCGGCCACGACTTCCGGGTGGCGCGAGGCCGCGTCGAGCGAGCCCTCGAACAACATGCGCCCGGCGCCCAGCACAATGACGCGCTGCGTGATGCTGCCGAGAAACGCCATCAGATGCTCCACCACGATGAGGGCGATGCCGCGCTGAGACAGCTTGCGCAGCAACTCGGCTATGCCGCCCAGCTCTGCCGGGTTGAGCCCGGCGCCGATTTCATCGACCAGCAGCAGCTTCGGCCCGGTGGCCAGAGCGCGGCCCAGATCGAGCAGCTTTTGCTGGTTGACCGTGAGCGAGCCCGCCAGCTTGTCGGCCTGCTTCTCCAGCTCGATGTCGTGGAGGATGGCGTTGATGTCCACCGCGCCCGCGGCATGGCCGAAGTGCGCGGCCACTTCGATGTTCTCCCGCACCGTCATGTCGCGAAAGGTCTTGGGCACCTGAAAAGTGCGGTTGATGCCGTGTTGCGCCAGCTTGTGCATCGGCGTTTTGTGGATGGGTTTACCGTCGAACTGAATGCTGCCGCTGTCGGCGCGGTACAGGCCCGAGATGACATTGATGGTCGTGGTCTTGCCCGAGCCGTTGGGGCCCACCAGTCCGACGATCTCGCCCGGCGCGAGGCTGAAGCTGACGTCGTTGAGCACCACATGCCCGCCGAAGCGCTTGTTCACGCCCTGAAGCTGAAGGAGGGTTTCAGAAGACACGCACGCCCCTTCGCGTCAACAACGACAGCACGCCGCCGGGCATGAACAACACCAGCAGCACGATGAGACCGCCGTAGATCAACTGGAAATATTGCGGCGTGGAAATGCCGATGGCCGCGTACAGGCTGTAGAGCACCCCCGCGCCGATGATGGGGCCAATGACCGTACCCACCCCGCCAAACAACGAGAACACGATGGCAAACACCGACATTTGCAAGGTGAACACCGCTTCGGGGTAGAACACCGACAGATTCCACGCATAGGCCCCGCCGGCCAGCCCGGCCACGCCAGCCGAGATCAGCCAGGTGATGAGCCGGGCGCGCACGATGTTGATGCCGGCCATGGCGGCGCTCACCGGGTCTTGCTTCACGGCGCGCAGCCCCATGCCGAAGGCCGAGACGCGAAAGTACGCCGCCAGCGCGGTGGCCAGCACCAGCACCGCCAGCATGGTGTTGTAGCTGGCCGTAGGCGCGTATACCTGTTCGATTTTCAGCCCGTAAGGCCCGCCGGTGATGTCGGCCAGATTGGTGTTGGAAACGACGAAATACAGAATCTGCGAAGCCGCCAGGCTGGCGATGGAAAAGTAAGCGCCTGAGAGCCGCAGCAGCGGCCCGAGAATCAGCCCCATCACCACCGCAGCCAGCCCGCCCCCCACCACGCACAGCAGCACCGGCAGGCCGCTGTGCAGCACCAGCAGCGAGGTGGCATAAGCGCCGCAGCCGAAAAAGCCCACATAGCCGAAGGGCAAGTAGCCCGTGAAGCCATACAGCAGATTGAGGCCCTGCGCGAGCACGATGAAGGTCATCAGCGTGAACAGCAGCGACGCGTTGCCGTAGACATGCGGCAGAAACAGGAACACCGCAATCAGCAAGGCCAGCACGATGAGCCCCGGGCGCCAGCGTTGCAACAAGGAACGTTCAGACACTGCGCACCGCCTTTCCAAGCAGGCCCGTGGGGCGGATGAGCACGATCACCAGCAAGAGCACATACGGCACGAGGTTGGACCAGGAGGAGTAATAGGTCTGCATCAACATCGTGCCCAGCCCGAACACCAGGCCGCCGAGGATGGTGCCCAGCGGGTTGCCCAGCGAGCCGATGATGACAATGGCGAACGAGGTGGTGGTGAGGTTGTCGCCCAGATCGGGCGAAACCGAGCCGAGCAGGTAGGGCAGAAACACACCGGCGACTCCGGCGAGCGCCAGCCCGGCAACGAAGGCCAGCGCCGAGACTTTGTTCACATTGATGCCGGTCGCCAGCGCCTCGTCGCGGCTAGACATGATGGCGCGGGTCGCGTAGCCCAGCTTGGTGCGGGTGAAATACAGCCACAGCGCTACGATGGCGGCAATGCTGAAGCCCGCGGCCCACCACCAACTGTCCGGGAATTCCTGGCCGAACACGCCGATATTTCCAGAGCCCAGCGCCTCGCTGGGCAGCGAACGCTGATCGGCGCCGAAGCCCAGTCCGGTGAGCGCTTCGAGCATTTGCCCCACGCCGAAAAACAGGATGAACGACAGCATCTCCGGGTCGCCGCTGCGCTGCAGCCGGGGCACCACGGCGTAGTACAGCGGATACCCGATAACGATGGCAGCCACGATCACCGTCGGCACGCCCCACAACGGGTTGAATCCGAAGTGGCGCGATACCAGCCAGGCCGCATACGCGCCCAGCACGATGAACTGCCCATGCGCCAGATTGATGATGCGCATGACGCCAAAGATCAGGTTCAGCCCGATGCCGATCAGGCTGAAATAAATGCCATACAGAATGCCACCGAGGATGGCGTAGGCCAGCAATTCCACACGCCCTCCCTGAGCTGTGTTGTGTTCGTCGGCAGGAGAACGCAGCGCAGCGCATGCGCCGCGCCGCCTTGGCGTGTCTTATTGCTTGGGCGCGGGATACACCGCTTTGCCAGTGGCCTTGTCCTGCGGATAGACCACAACCACGTCGAGCTTGCCGTCCTTGGGCTGCAGTTGCGCCACCGGGAAGGGCTGGCCGAGCTGGGCGCCGTTGGCGTTGACGTCGAAGGGCCCGAGCAGAGTGGTGGTCTTGCCCGACATGTCCATGACGGCCTGATGGAAGGCGAGTTGGTCGAACTTGGGCGCGGTGTCGAGCATGTGCTGCACGATCAGCCCGGTGTTGTAGCCCGAGCAGTCGAGGAAGTTGGGCTCTTTTTTCTCGGCGGCCTTGAAGGCATCGACGAACTGCTGGGTGTTCATGCCGTAGCTCACCTTGTCATACTTCACCAGCGGCGGAGTCGGGTAGGTGTAGGTGTAGGCCAGCGCCTTTTCGCCCACGTTCTTGGTCAGCAGCGAAAGCAGCTGGCCCGGAAAGATGGTGAAGGTCATGGGGAAATGCAGCCCGCTCTGGTGCAGCGCCTTGAGGAAAGCGATGTCGTTGGGCGCATAGCCGAACTCCAGCACCGCGTCGGGCTGGGTGGCGGCGATGGTGTGCAGCAGGATGGTGTAGTTCGATTCGCTGGTGGGCACGCCGTGGTCGTACACCGGCTTGATGCCGGCCTTGGCCAGCACGTCCTTGAGGGTGGCGGCCTGCGAGGCGTCGAAGTCGTTGGCACTGTAGACGATGGCCACCCGCTTGATCTTCTGCTGCACCAGATAATTGGCCAGCGGCACCGGCCACACCGTGCTCGATGGAATGCTCACGTCGGCGAGGTAATTGGTGGGCTTGGTGAAGAAGTTGGCGCCCGAGCCGGTCGGGTCGATCAGCAGCATGTGGTGCTCTGCGGCCAGCGGCACGGCCACCGAGGTGAGCACCGAGCCGAAATCGGCCACGAGCACGTCCACCTTGTCTTGCGTGATGAGTTGGTTGTAGAGCGTGGTCGCGGTGGAGGTGGAGCTTTGGTCGTCGTAGGCGACGAGCTTGACTGGAATCTTTTTGTTGAACGCCTTGACGAACACGCCGCCCTCTTTGTTGATGGCGTCGGCCCAGTACTTCAGGCCTTCATACTGGCCTTGCGAGGCGACGGCGAAGGGGCCGCTGCTGGCGTAGAGCGTGCCGATCTTGATCTGCGACGGCGCCGCCGCGGCGTGGGCGGCAACGGCCGTGGCGCTCAAAGCCAGACCGGCTGCGAGGTGACGCAGAATTTTTTTGGATGCGCGTATGGACATGAGAGTCTCCGGAGGATGAAACTGAACCGACGCGTACTTGGCACGTCTTCAAAATGTCATGATTCATTCTCGGTCTGGGCTTTGCGCAAAGCGGTGAGCAAGTGCGTTGATTTGAAACGGAACGTGTCTTTGGCGCCCCTGGTCGGGGCACTGCCCACCCCATCCCTCCCCACGAGCGGGGAGGAAGTGATCTCACCTCCCCCACGGCGTGGGGGAGGTCGGGAGGGGGATGGCCGAACCCGCCTTCCGTGGGGGCCAAGAAAACTTGGGGCGGCCCGGCGTTTTCTTGAGAGCGCAAAAAAGCCCGGCTGAGCCGGGCCTGGACAGGTAGATTGGGCTATTTCGCCGTGACGACTTTGCGGATCTTCGCCACCTCGTCCGCACTGACGTTCGGCGCGTCGTTGCCCCAACTGCTGCGCACATAGCTGGCGATTTCGGCCACTTGCGTATCGTTGAGCGTGGTGCCCAGATTGGGCATGGCCATGGGTGTGGGGTTGCCCTTGGTTTCCACCGTATGTCCGCCGTGCAGCATCATGCGAATGGTGTTGATCGGGTCGGGCGTGTTGACCGTGGGGTTGAGCGTCAGGGCGGGGAACACGTTGGGAATGCCTTGGCCCTGCATCTGATGGCACATGGCGCAATGCGCTGCATACAGCGGGTCGCCGGCCTTGGCGCTTGCGGTCATCACCGGGGTCTGCGGTTTATTGATCGTGGCATTCGGGTGGATGGGCGACAACGTCTTGAGGAACACGGCAATCGCCCCCAGATCGCCGCCATTCATGTGCTGGGTGCTGTCGTGAACCACATCGGTCATGCTGCCGACGATCGTGAAGTTGGCGGTTCGTCCGGTCTTGAGCAATTGCACCAATTCCGCAGGCGTCCAGCGGCCCACTCCGTCAGAGAGATCGTTGCGCAGATTGGCTGCATACCAGTTGTCGATGCGCGCGCCTGAGAGATAGAGGCTGCCGTCCGCCCCGCCAGGCGCCAGAGCCTTTTCCTGCAGGAAGGGGCCGCGCGGGGTATGGCACGCGCCACAGTGCCCCAGCCCTTCAACGAGATAAGCGCCGCGGTTCCACTGCGCCGTCTGCTTGGGGTTGGGCTTGTAAACACCGTCGCTGGCGAACATCCAGTCCCACACCGCCAGCGGCCAGCGCATGTTCAGCGGCCAGGGAATGTCTTCCGGCTTGTTGGTTTGCGCCACTGGCTGCACGCCGTGCATGAAATAGGCGTAGAGCGCGTGCATGTCCTGCGGATCGATGCGGGCATACGAGGGGTAGGGCATGGCCGGGTAGAGATAGCCCAGGCGCGGCGACTTGCCGTGGCGCACGGCTTCGTCGAACTGCGCGAAAGTCCAGTTGCCGATGCCGTGCGTTTTATCCGGCGTGATATTGGGCGAGTACACCTTGCCGATGCCCATGGGCAGATTCATCGGCAGGCCGCCGGCAAAAGGCTTGCCTGTCGGCGCGGTGTGGCAGGCGATGCAGTCGCCCGCGCTGGCCAGATAGGCGCCGCGCAGCACTTCAGGGTCGTTCGGGGTGGGCTGGGCGGCGAAGGCGGCCTGGGCCTGCAGGCCGAGCATGCAGCCAGCAAGCAGGGTCAAAAGGGGTAAACGCATCGGGGTCTCCGGGTTGGAAGGGAGGCGGTGCAATCCGCCTATCTGTTTTCTGCTGCATTGCAGTATGGTTCAACAATCCCCTCAGTGCAAACCCGTAGCGCCCCATTCCCAGCCGTTTGCATACCAATGGTTGCGGCTGTAGCAGATCGGTACAGCGGGATGACGCAAAATTGCCGTTCTTACTTCAACGTCACAATTCCAAAAAGAGCCCGCCATGAACGATTCCCAGGTCCACGTCGTCCTGCACCCGCTGGTGCAGCACAAACTCACACTGGCCCGCAGCCAGGACACCACCACCGACAACTTTCGCCGCCTGGTGCGCGAGATTGCCGCCATGCTGGCGTACGAAGCAACCCGCGATCTGCCCACGGAACTGGTCGAGGTGACCACGCCGGTGGCGCAATGCCGCATGCCCATCCTCGCGGGCAAGAAGCTGTGCCTGGTGTCCATTCTGCGGGCGGGCAACGGCATGCTCGACGGCATGATCGACCTGCTGCCCAACGCCCGCGTCGGCCACATCGGCCTGTACCGCGACCCGGCCACGCTGGAGCCGGTGGAGTATTACTTCAAGGTGCCCGAAGACATCGCCGATCGCTTGGTGATCGTGGTCGATCCCATGCTCGCCACCGGCAACTCGGCCGCCGCGGCGCTCACCCATCTCAAGCGCGCGGGCGCCACCTCGCTCAAGCTGGTGAACCTGCTGGCCGCGCCCGAGGGCGTGCGCACCGTGCGCGCCGCCCATCCGGACGTGCCCATCACCCTGGCCGCCATCGACGAGCGGCTCAACGACCACGGCTACATCGTGCCGGGCCTGGGCGACGCCGGCGACCGCATATTCGGCACCAAGTAAGCGGCACCAAGTAATCCTCTGCTTGCCTGAGTTCACCGCCGCCACAGCAGACCGACCACCCATTCGGGTGGGGGCGGCTGAAACCTTTTGTTACCAACATTTCAGGCACTTGCAGATGTGCGCGGGCATCGGTCGCACACTGCGCGCAAGACATCCCCCATCACTCGACGCGTAGCGGCAACACGCGCTTTGGGTTCAGGGCGAGGAGACGCGCATGAGTGTGACCGCACAACCCCTGTCCAATCTGCAGAAGGGCGAGCAGACGTCCCCGATCCACAAGGGGGCGATCTGGCGAGCCGATGGCCAGCCCTTCGATCCCCTTCAGGTGGCGAAAACGCAGCATGCGCTCAGCACACATCCCTTGCTGCAGCTGCCGCGCCTGCGCCAACTGGCCTTGTCGCTGGCTGGAACGCCGAAGGTGAAATATGCCTTGCCCAACCGAAAGCCGGGCTCGACCTCTCACACCTTTTCCGAGGCTGACGCGAAGAAGGATGTCGCCTCGACTTTCGATCACATCGAACAGTCGGGCAACTGGGTGGCGCTCTACTTTCTTGAGGACAATCCCAAGTATGGCGCGCTGTTGCGCGAAACGCTCGATGGCATGAAGTCCCTGGTCGAGCCGCGTGATCCGGGCATGTATGGCTACAGCCTGTTCATGTTCATCGCATCGCCGCCCACGGTCACGCCGTTTCACATCGACCGTGAGAACAATTTCAACGTGCAGGTCATGGGGCGCAAGCATCTGCGCGTCTGGCTGCCGGATGACAGGCTGGCGGTACCCGACGTGGCGATCGAGGACTACTTCGTTCACGATACACTGCTTGCGCTGCACTATCGGGAGGATCTGGATGCGCGGGCGCTGGATTTCGACATCGGCCCGGGTGAAGGTGTCTACATCCCGAGCACCGCCGCGCACTATGTGACGACGGAGGAAGGCGCCTGGGCACAGCCCGGCAACCGGGTGTCGGTGAGCTTGGCCATGACCTATTTCACCGCAGCGACGACAAGGCGCGCACGCGTTCATCTGGCCAACGCGTTCTTGCGCTCGCATGTCTCCGTCACGCCGCAGTCGCCGGGCCGCTCGGCGCTGGTCGATCAACTCAAGCAGCCGCTGTCGCAGGCGCTTCTGCTGTCGCGCAAGCTCTTGCACCGGCAGCCCGCGCCGCGTGGCATGCAGGGGCATTGACCGGCCTGGTCGGGTGATGCGAGGGCGCCACGGGTCTGTTTTTTGCATGCTCGCGCAGCACGCAATGCGCGCGCACTGACAGCGTGCATCCTCCCTTGTTCACACTCTGGAATCCACATGCAAACTTCTGCTGACACCCTGACTCTGCCCCCCGCTGCGGCGCAGGGCGGCATCGAACAGCGCGGCATCGAGCGCGTGCTGCCCGCCGAGCGCTCGCATGTGCGCATCATCGACAACTTCACCATGTGGCTATCGGCCAATCTGGTGATCTCCACCGTGGCGCTGGGCGCACTGGCCGTGCCGGTGTTCGGGCTCGGATTCTGGGACAGCCTGGGCGTGATCGTGCTCTTCAATGTGCTGGGCGTGCTGCCGGTGGCGTTCTTTTCCACCCTCGGCCCCAGGCTCGGTCTGCGGCAGATGACCATTTCGCGCTATTCCTTCGGCTGGCACGGCGCGAAGATCATGGCGCTGTTCAATGTGGCCGCGTGCATCGGCTGGTCGGCGGTGAACGTGATCGTCGGCGCGCAGATCGTCACAGCGATCAGCGGGGGCGTGGCGCCGGTGTGGGCCGGCATTCTGCTGATTGCGGTGCTGACCACGGCGGTGAGCCTCTATGGCTATCGCTATGTGCACCGCTACGAGCGTTTTGCCTGGATGCCGATGGCGGCGATTTTTCTCATCGTGCTGTTTGCCGCCGGCGGGCAGATGCAGGCCTTGCCCACCCCGGTGTGGACCATGGCGCATGTCGCCTCGCTGGTGTCGTTTGGCGGGGCGATTTTCGGCTTCGCCACGGGCTGGAGTTCCTACGCGGCCGACTACAACGTCAACCAGCCGGAAGACACCTCCGCGGCGCGGGTGTTCTGGCTGACTTTCTTCGGCGTGATCATTCCTTGCATCCTGCTGGAGTCGCTCGGCCTGGCGCTGACCACGGTGACCGCTTTCGACAAGGCCGCGCAGAGCGGTGGCGGCGCGCTGCTGTCCGCCGCGCTGCAGCCGCTGGGCGGTGCGGGCAAGCTGCTGCTGTTTCTACTGGCGCTTTCGGTCATCGCCAACAACATTCCCAATGACTACTCCGCAGGCCTTTCGGTGCAGGTGCTCGGCCGCGGCTTTCAGAAGATCAACCGCGCGGTGTGGACGCTGATCGGCGCCGTGGTTTATGTGCTCATCGCCATTCCGTCGGCCGCGCACTTCAACGCCACGCTGGAGAACTTCCTGCTGATCGTGGCCTACTGGCTGGGGCCCTGGGCCATCATTCTGATTCTCGAACACTTGCTGTTTCGC
>JAQTVS010000374.1 GCA_028706735.1 Thiomonas sp. | reverse complement strand
CGCCAGCAGCAAGGTGAGGCCCACGGCCAGCAGGCCGAAGGCGAAGCTGCTGAATTGCACTTGCCACAGCGTGTGGCCGATGAGAATGCCGAGCGCCGCGCCGAAAGCCGCCCCTGCCAGCCCGCCAAGCACCTCGGGCGAGGCCAGCGGATTGCGGAACAAGGCCTGATAGGCCGCCCCGGACACCGCCAGCGCTGCACCGATGCTGATCGCAGCGATCACCCGCGGTGCGCGCAGTTCGGTGATGACAGTCCACAGATCCGATGGCGTGCCCGCCAGGCCTTGCCATAGCCGCAGCGCCGCTTCATATGGCGAAGGCTGGTAACGCCCGAGCAGCAAAGAAAAGGCTGCGGCCAGAACCAGTAGAGCGAGCAGCCAGCGGATCGCATTCATGGGCAGGTGGCGCGCACAGGCCGCGCCGCTGCAAGCAAGGGCGCCACCTCGTTCAGCAGGCGGCGCATTTGCCCGATCTGCAAGGCCGGCAGGTCGTGCATGGGGTTGAACGCCAGGCGGGGCACACAGCGCAGTGACAGCAGGTCGTGCAACTGGGTGGCGCACTCCGACGGCGTTCCCACGATCATGCGCGCCAGGCTCTCAGCCTCGTCCATCTCGGCCAGGGGCCCGCGAAATCCCACCTTCCACTGGGATTGCTTGCTGGCGCGAAAGCTGGCCAGCCAGGACAGGGCATGGCGGCGGGCGGCAGCGCCGTCGTCGTCGATCCACAGGCCGCGGGCGAGCACCGCGTCGGCAGGCTGCCTGGCGGCGATGCCCCAGTTGATTGCCTGTGCGTCATACATTTCCAGCGGCCAGAATTGCGCGCTCATCCAGCCCAGGCCGCGCTGCGCGGCCCAGACGAGGGTGTCCGGTTCGTGGCTGGCAATGAACAGCGGCACAGGAAGATGCGGCGGCGGCTGCAAGGCCGGCATGGCCGAGGCCGCATCAGGCGGCGGCGACAAATGGTTGAGCAGTGCATCGACCACGGTCTGCATCTCGGCGCGCGCCGCATCGCTGCCCCAGCCGAAGGCGCGCTTTTGCGCCTCGAACGGCCCGCCTTTGGCAAAGCCGATGGCGATGCGCCCCGGCGCCAGGTTGGACAGCAGCGCGATCTCCTCGGCCAAGAGCGCCGGGTTGCGGCCCGCGGGCAGCACCGCCGCAACACCGAGTTGAATGCGCTGCGTGTGCGCGGCCCAATGCGACAGCAGCAGCAAGGGCGAGGCGCTCAGGCTTTGCGGGTCGAAATGGTGCTCGGTCACCCAGACCGCCTCCACGCCAGCAGCCTCCAGATCAGCGACCAGCGCCGTGCGGCTGGCCAGAAACGCAGGGATGGTTTCGCCGCGAGAGGGTTGCATGTGCAGCATCATGCCGATCTGCGGCAGGGCATCGTCTTGCATGGCGGATTTGTTCACACCCTCTCTCCAGGAAACGCCGGGCCGCCTCAAGTTTTCTTGACCCCCACGGGGGGGGCGGGTTGGGCCATCCCCCTCCCGACCTCCCCCACGCCGTGGGGGAGGTGAGATCACTCCCTCCCCGCTCGTGGGCAGGGAGGGGATGGGGAGTGCCCGGCCCTGGGGGGCGCTCAGTATTTGGTTGGGTAATCGGCGGCCTTGGGCCGCACAATCGCATTGGCTTGCGCCGGGGTTGGCTTGTGGTTGAGAAACAGCGCAAAAAACTGCTGGGTCTGCGCCATGATGGGCTGGCGAAAGACCGCCTGATAGTCCGCAGGAAACACCTGGCTCGCCAGCCAGGGTGCGGCAATGAAACGCATGAACGAAGGGGGTCGGTCGATCCAGCGGAAGGGAGCCTGCGGGGCGAACAGAACATGCCCGTCGCGCACCGCGCGCAGCAGCTTCCAGCGCGGTTCCGTTTGTATGGCACGCATGGCCGGGCCGTCCTGGGTCAGAATCCAGTCGGGGTCGCTGGCCATGATCTGCTCGAAGCTCACCTGCACCATGCCGAACCGGCTGTTGTCGGCGCAATGAATGGCGTTGTGCGCGCCGATGGCGTCAATCACCTCAGCGTGAACCGAGCCGCTGCACTCGCTCGCCAGGCCGTCTTCGCCCTCTGCGTAGTAGATGCGCACCGGTTTGTGCCGCGCCACGCGCTTGCGCAAGGCGGCCAGATCATCCAGCGTGGTCTGCGCGGCAGCGGCCAGCGCATCGCCACGCGCTGCGATGCCCAGCGCCTGCCCCACCTGCCGGAATGCCGCGGGGTAGTCGGCCAGGGTGTCGAGCTTCACCGGACAGAGTGGCATTCCGATTTTTCGCATGGCTTCGGTGCTGGCCTGCGCGCCCACGGTGGTTCCTGAAATCAGCGCTAGCGTCGGATGCACGCGCAGCACCTGTTCCAGATTGGCCGTTTTTCCTTGTCCGAACCAGCCCCCGAGCACGGGAAGATCGCGCACGTTTTTTGGCAGGATTTGCGCAGCCTGCCTGCTCCATGGAAAGTTCAGCCCCGCCATGCGATCAGGCGCCAGCGCCAGCAATAGATAGTTGTTCACCGGGCTGCTGCCGTACACCGGTCCGCTGGGGGCGCTGGGGCAAGCCGTTGGAGTTTGCGCCTGGGCCAGCGCGCCGGTGGCGGCGAGCACGCCGCAGAGCAGTGCAGAACGCAGCCAGTTCATAACTTGTATTGCAGTTGCACCCGCAGCTCGCGCCCAGGCATCGGAAATCCTTCACTCAACTGGACGTTGCGATCAAAGGCGTTGTCGAGGTTGGTGTAGAGCGTCAGACGCGGAGCGAGGCGCTGGCTCCAGCGCAGGTTGACCACGGCAAAGCCCGCCACAGGCTGCAGGCCGTTGGTCGTGGTCTGGCGTCTGCTCGCTGCCTGCACATGCGCGGACAGTGTGGTGGCTGCGCTGGCGAGCCAGGAGATGCCAACATCGGCCCCGTTGCGCGGCGCGCCGGTGGCCACGAGGCCAGGCGAGCCCAGCGTGGCATCGAGATAGCTGTAGGCCACGGAGGCGATCCAGGCGTTGCCGATGGGCGCCTGCACGCTCAGATCCAACCCC